>CAJMQX010000065.1 GCA_905215635.1 uncultured bacterium
TCTATTCGAATTCTGAAAAATACTTAGGAAACAAAAGAAATAATAATATTCGAATTATACCTAAATATGAATTAATTGAATTTATAGAAAAAATAGAAAAATAGGAGATGGATACTATGTCTAAAATAGTTGATAGTATAATTGGGCATGCAATTGGTGATGCTATGGGAATGCCAACGGAGTTCTGTATTCGAGATCATTTATTAAGCAGCCCTGTTGTTGATATGATTGGCTCTAAAAAAGTTGGTCAACCTGCTGGCTCATGGACTGATGATACTTCAATGGAAATTGCTACAATAGAATCAATTATTTCTAATAATGGTTTTAATTATTCGGATATTATGAGTAGATGGTGTGATTGGTTAAACAAAGGGATGTATACTCCGAATGGAGAAGTATTCGATGTTGGTAGAACATGCCTTAGAGCTTGTAGAAATTTTATGAATGGTATAGAACCAACTAAATGTGGGTTATCTGATGAAAATTCAAACGGTAATGGATCATTAATGAGAATTTTGCCTGTAGCAATATATTCATATATAAATAACTTATCAAATGAGGAATTAGTCAATTTAGTTAATGATGTATCATCATTAACGCATGGACATAATATAAGTAAATTAGCTTGTTATATGTATGTAAAATTTGTTATTAGGTTATTTAATGGTATGAGTAAAGAAGAATGCTATGAGCATTTAAAAACGGATGATTATAGTATGTATGATAATTATTCAATTTCAAAATATAATAGATTGATAAAAGAAGATATAACAAAATTAAAAATAGATGATATTAAATCATCCGGATATGTTGTAGATACATGGGAATGTGTATTATGGATATTATTAAAATCAAAAAGTTTTAAAGAAACTATAATTGCTACTACAAACATTGGTCAGGATACAGATACGATAGGTGCTATAGCAGGCTCTATGGCTGGAATCATATATGGAATGGATGAAACTCCAAAACAATGGCTTGATACTCTAATAAAAAAAGATTATCTGATTAATTTAGCAAATAAATTGGAAAATATAAAAGGTGATAAATAATGAGAAATATAGAATATAATCACATAACAAAAGATGATTTTAAAAAAATAGATGAAAAAAATGTTATGTTTATAACCAACCCTGGAAGAATGGGTGATGAAGATGGCTCTTATTTCATTGTAAAAAAAGGGAATACTTTTAATCCTTATCGAGTTTCAGGTTGGATGTATTCAAATGGTAATACAGAAATTACTTTGGATGAATTTTCTAAAAAATTTCCTTTATGGATGGATATGTGGGAAAAATCTTCTGAAAACGATAATAATGAAAAATATACTTATATTTACATGGGATTTGGTAATGGATTATCTATAGATAATAGTATATATGAAGAGTTTAAACCATATTTTTTAGATGAGGTTAATAAGATAAAGGAAAGCCATGGTGATAGTGGAAACAATCCATCATTTAATTATCCAGCGTGGGAACCAGCATTTATTAAAATGTGTCAAGATAAAAATTATGAAATAAATTAATCAGAACATTAAGAAATTACGATATAAATGCCAAGTTGGGTGTGGACAAAAATATAATAAGAAATTAAAAAAGGCTTAGTAAAATAAGAAAAAACTACACATCAGTTAGTGCTATTACTTTTGGTATTGGACATATCGTTAACTTATTAAATGGAGCAGACATTATTCCTACGATAATTCAAATATGCTATGCTATATCATTAGGTTATCTCTTTGTTATAATATTTTATAAAAGCAAATCTCTTGTGCCATGCATTATAACTCATGCAGTAATTAATTCTTTAGCTATATTTAACGTAGAAAGTACTATATCACTATACATTTCTTCATTAATATTAATTGTTATACCACTAGGATACGCTATTTATATTAATAAAACTATTAAAGAATAATTATTACAAATTTATAAATAATTACTATAAACTATCATTTTAGATAGTTTTTTTCTTATACATCTTGACAACTGTATTATACTGTTATATACTGTTATATGCAAGCGGAGGTAATATATGAAAATAATAATTAGTAATAATAGTTATACTCCTATATTTGAACAAGTAAAAAATGCTATTATTAAAGAAATTGTCTCGGATGAATTATCAACTTCTGAACCATTACCATCAATTAGAAGTCTAGCAGAAGATTTAAGAATAAGTGTTATGACAGTGAAAAAAGCTTATGATGAGTTAGAAAAAGAAGGATATATCATTACCAAACAAGGAAAAGGCAGTTATGTGGCTCCTAAAAATATTGAACTTACCAAGGAATTAAAACAAAAAGAAATAGAAGATTATCTTTATAAAATTACAGAAATATCTAAAGAGTATGATATTTCAAAAGAAGAAATTATTGAAACATTTAATTATATTTACGGGAGGAATGAAGAATGAAAAATGCAATAGTAGTAGAAAAACTAACTAAAAAATATTCTAGTGTCTTTACACTTGGAGAAATTAATTTAACTATTCCAAAGGGAGAAATAATTGGTTTAATCGGAGAAAATGGAGCAGGTAAAACAACTCTTATAAAAAGTATCTTAGGAATAATTAATCCATCTTCTGGTAGTGTTAAAATATTTGATAAAGATTTAACTACTAATGAATTAGAAATAAAGGAAAATATAGGTGTTGTTCTTGATAATATGTTCTTCCCTGAAATAATGAATGCTCATGATATAGAAATAAGTATGCAAGGAATATTTAAAAATTGGGATAGTAGCTTATTTCATAAATATCTAACTGACTTTAATCTTCCAGAAAATCAACCATTAAAATCATTATCTAAAGGAATGCGTAAAAAACTAGAAATAGCTGTAGCATTATCTCATCATCCTAAATTATTAATTTTAGATGAACCTACTAGTGGATTAGATCCTGTAGTAAGAAATGAAATATTAGATATCTTTTTAAATTTCATACAAGATGAAGAACATACCATTTTATTATCAACTCACATAACTAGTGATTTAGAACATATTGCTGATGAAATAATATTTATTGATAAAGGAAAAGTTGTATTAAATAAAAATCGTGATGAATTATTAGACAACTATGGTATTATGAAATGTAATCTTGATGAATTTTCTAAAATAGATTCTGATGATATCGTTAATTATAAAAAGAATAAATATAATTATGATATTCTGGTAGGTAATCGTTTTAAGATGAGTAAGAAATATAAAGATTTTGTTATTGATAAAATAACCTTAGAAGAACTTATGGTTCTAATTATAAAGGGGGAAAAATAATGATTGGTTTGATTAAAAAAGACTTGTTAATGGTTAAGAGTAATTTAAAATTAGTAATCATTATCTTTGCTGTCTTATTTATAATGTCTTTACAAGGAGAATTTGATATATCATTTGTTCCACCATTTATCGTTGTTATGTTATTTATGTCAACATTTAGTTATGATGAATATAACAAATGGGATGCATATGCCATAACTTTACCTAATGGAAGAAAATCAGTAGTGGCATCTAAATATTTAGCTACCTTAATCTTAATAACAATTACTATTGTAATTACAATAGTATTAAATATCATAGTAGGTCTAATTAATAATAATATCAACCTTGATAGTATGCTACCTACCATGTTAGGATGCTTCTTTGGAATTATTTTTGCAGTAGCAATTATCTATCCGTTTATTTTTAAGTATGGTATTGAAAAAGGAAGAATAGGTTTATTTATAGGATCTTTTGTTATCGTAGGAGTAATTAGTTTTATAAAAAAAGCCACAAATATAAATATATCTACTAATATAGTAAACTTCTTTGAAACATATTGGTATATAATTATTCCTATATTATTTACAGGATTTCTTTATATATCATATTGCATATCTAAAAAAATATATTTAAAAAAAGAGTTTTAAAATATACTAAAAATAATTAATTTTATATAAGAAGGAGGAATTATGAATAAATTAAAATCAAGTGGTTTATCCTTAATAATATTAGGAAATATCTTATATCTAGTATATATTTACTTTAGTGGTAGAGAGACAAACACTTTTAGTGAATTCACTAGTGGCCTATTACTAGGAATGTCTGTTGGTATAAACTTAATAGGTATTATATTAACTGCTATGTATATGTCAAAACAAGATAAAAATAATAAATAATTATCTGGTTTATAAAAAATAACTTCAAAATAATAATTATTATCTGGTTCATTAAGATTAACTTAATGAATCGTTTTTATTATGTAAGTTTACATCACATTATCATCATGTTATAATATAAGTATATTTATATAGAAAGGAATAAATATGGCTACTACTAAAGAATATAAAGATTTTATCTTAGAACAATTAAGTTTACTAGATAATATAACTTGTAAAAGTATGATGGGAGAGTACTTACTTTATTATAATAAAGTATTATTCGGAGGTATATATGATGATAGGTTACTTGTAAAAATTGTAGATAGTAATAAAAAATACAATATGCTAGAGTCTATTCCTTATGTGAATGCTAAGCCAATGTACTTGGTAAGTGATGTTGACAATCAAGATGTTTTAAAAGAAATTATACTTGATACTTATAGTTGTTTAGAAAAGAAATAGTAATTCATTGAAATGGAGGAGTTTATGAAAAAGAAACTATTTGTTATTTTAATATGCGGGGTTATGGTATTAGGACTTACTGGATGTGGTGAGTCTAAGGTAGATGATGCTAAAAAAGATTTGGAAGAATCATATGAAAAAAATGGCTGGGTAGAAAAAGAAACAGTTGATACATTAGTAGCAAAATTTAATACAGAAGTAATGGATAACAGTACTTTGAATCCGGCTTCAACTGATTATTTAACAAAGAGCAATAATCAATATTGGTATGGATTAATCGAAGGCATTTACCTAGTAGTAGTTCCAGAAAAATATACCAATGATAATACAACGGAAGTTGTAAATTATACATTTTTATATGTAGAAAAGTCTAGTAAATATAAAGAATATGCTACTTCATATATAAAATATT
>CAJMQX010000066.1 GCA_905215635.1 uncultured bacterium
AAATTTAATAGTAACTTTATGAAGAACTGTTTAGTTCTTCTTTTTTTTAACCTTTAAAATATAATTACATATTATATTATGAAGGGAGTGAAAATATGTATCAAAATAATGCATATTATTCAAATAGAAATAATAGCTATTATCCACAATATCAAGGATATCAAACAAATAATTCCAACAATGATAGAATAGTTGGAGGCGGCTTTTTAGGACCATTTATTTTAGGCGGTTTAACAGGTGGATTAGTAGCGCCATATTTTTATCCAAGACCATATTATCAACCATATTATCCAACGTATGGACCTTATCCACCTAGACCAAGATGGTAAAAAAATCACATCAATGATGTGATTTACTTATATTCTTAAAATAATCAGTTGTAAGAACACTATCGTTAATTTTAACTAACTTATTTACAAAGTTATTTTTTTCATTTAATTCATCCTCTTCAATATATCCATTATTAGTAACAACTCCATTACTAACATATACATTTCCATCATACCAAGAATAATCATTAAAGAACACCAATCCATCATAATCATCATCAAATGCATCAGGCATTAAATAATAATTTGGATGATACTCTAAACCAAATAAATTAGCTATTGTAGGAAGAATATTTAATTGAGATGTGACTTTATCTATATCACTTCTTTCCATATCATTACTCCAAATCATCCAATAAGTATGATTTATTAAATTATTTTCAGTATTTTTGTACTTATCAAGTAAAGTTTTATCATTTAAAGTATATAGATAGTGATCAGCATACAATACCAAAACCGTATCATCAATTAGTTCCTTTTCCTCAAGATTTTCAATCAATAATTTTAACATATTATCAGTTTCTCTTGCCTGTAATTTTAAACATTCATATTCAGATAATTCTACGGTATTATCTTCTACCAATAAACTACATACCCCTTTATCTACCTGAAAAGGCATATGAGCTGAATACGTTATTATATAATCAGCAAATTTTTGCTCCTTATTAAATATCAGTTCATTAAAAGTAGGATTATTTATTAACTCTGTATCCAACCAATAAGATGTATCAGTATAATATTTCCCATTATCCAAACTTCTAAGAGAATTAAATGAATCATACCCAAAACTTTTATAATTAACATTTCTAGAATAATACTCTGGAGTATTCATATGAAAAGCATTGACTGTATAACCTGCATTTTTAAGTAAATGTGGCAATGAATAAGAATAAGTATTTTTACTAAATGTATAAGCCCCTTTATTTATAGATATAGGTGTTGTATAACCAGTATTAACCATAAATTCAGAATTAAAAGTAGAACCGCCACCACTAACAAATGAAAAATGATTATTAAAAGTTATAGAATTATTTTTTAAACTATACAAAGTAGGCATAATCTCTTCAGTAACAAGAAAACTATCAACACTCTCTAATTGTACAAATATAACATTTTTATCCTTAAACATAGCAGTATAATCATTACTATACTCAATGTTTCTATCTTTAAATTTTTCTTCTAACAAACTATTATCCTCATTTTCAATTGCTTCCTCACTCTTAAAGTAATTTACATACATATTTCTAAAATTATACTCATAAAAACCAGCAACTTGCATACTTCTATTATTATCATTAAACACATTATATACATTTCTTGGCTTTCTCCAAGCATCCCAAGTTGTAACCGGTTTACCTAAAAACATTGGTGTAAATAAATGTACAATAACAAAGATTCCAATTATAACAACAATTTTTTTATAATTACATTTATTTACATTACTTTTATTAATACCTCTTACAGCAAAGTAAGAAATAGTAATTACAATAAAAGTAGTAATAAATACCCATATTGGACTACTCTTAATCGCATCAACTAAATAATCACCGGCTTCACCTGCATATTGTAAAGAAGAAAAATCAAAAAAATTCTTAAAATATGCATAATATATAGAGTGAGTTAAAAATAAGATTATAGATATAGAAATAAAAAATATATACATAAACTTACCAACTTTTTTATTTAACGAAGAACATATGCCAACCATTAAAAATGTCCAGATTAAAGTAAATAAATTAGGTACTAAAAAATAAATCTTGTAGAAATTTATACTTCTTGTAAAATATCTCAATACAATATCAAGCAATATAAATGAAAGTGACATCAATATTATATAGTTGTATTTGCTAATAAACTTTTTAATTAGTTTCATACTGCATCAACTCCAATTCAAATTATATCATATTTCTTGATACTTTAAAATGTTTTTATTTATCACAAGATGTGTGTTATAATTGAATTAACTTGGGAGGGATTTTATGAGTAATGACAAAAAAAGAGATTATATAAATATTTCTATTTTAATAGCAGTATTCTTGTTGATTATATTTTCTATAGTTGGCTTTAATTATGTAAATGGTTCAACTGTAGATTGGGATTCACAACACGTAGTAATACCCGAATATTTTAGAAATTTATTTTATGATACAAAAGATATTTTTCCTAGCTTTGCATTTAATTTAGGAGCAGGAGAAAATATTTACAACTTATCATATTATGGTTTACTAAATCCATTTATATTACTATCATATCTATTACCCAATATACCAATGATAAAATACATTGAAATATCTATGATATGCATAGTAATATCTAGCATAATTTGTATGTATTTTTGGCTAAGGAGAAGATTCGATTCAAAATATTCATTCATTGGGACCCTACTATTCTTAGTATCTGCACCATTAATTTATCATACACATAGACACATAATGTTTATAAACTATATGCCATTTCTTATCTTGGGTTTATATGGTGTAGATAGATACTTTGAAAAAAATAAAAAAACATTATTAATATTATCAATATTTTTGACAATAATGACAAGTTATTACTATAGTGTCGGTTCAATTTTATGTATAATCGCATATGGAATTTTTAAATATATAGAAATAAACAAAAGAGTCAAATTTGCCGAATTTATAAAAGATGGATTTAAATTTATATTTCCAATAATAGTAGGAATTTTAATGTCTGGAATTTTAATTTTACCTACATTTTATGCACTTTTAAATAATAGAAATGATATAACTGCATCCATTAACTTATTTCACACATTAATACCCGAAATAAACTTATCTCAAATTTTATATAATTCTTATACAATAGGTGTTACATCCATATTAATATTAGCAATTGCCTTTGGATTAAGTGGAAAAAAGAAAGAAAATAAATTTCTAGCAATTGTATTTTTACTATTTACAGTATTTCCATTTTTAACTTATGCATTAAGTGGTTTTATGTATGTAAGAGGAAAAGTGTTAATTCCATTTTTGCCACTTGCTATATTATTTATCACAATAACTATAAGTTCACTAAATACAAAAAGAAATAATAGTTTTATAATCTTACTAGCAATATTTTCAATAATACAAATAATTGTACATATTAATAATAAACAATACATATTTATTGTAGATGTTTTAATTCTTTTAATCACATACTTAATATATTTAAAAAAATCAAACAAAAATATAATTATATACCCACTTTGTTTAGTTTCACTTATTTGTTCACTTACAAACAATTATACAGAAAAGTTAGTTACTAAAGAAGATATATCAATACAATATAGCAATTACAATTATAATAAGTTATCCAAATTGATAGATGAAGATGAAAATATATATAGAGTTAATAACGATATATTAGGTATGAAAAATGCCAATAGAGTAGCAGATATAGAATATTATTTACCATCCATCTATTCATCATTAGAAAATAAATATTATTATGATTTTGTAACAGATAAAACTGGTAGTGAAATGGAAAGTAGAATATCAACTGGAATTATAGGAACAAAAAATATAATAATAAATACAATGATGGGAAATAAATACTTGATTACTGATTCATCAGTTCCAATCGGATACAAAAGCATAGAAAATAGTGACATATACGTAAATGAGAATGTATATCCTATCGCTTATGTTTCTACTGATATCATGTCACAAAATGAATATAATAATTTAACGTATCCATACAATATAGAGGCATTATCACAAAATATAATTATAAAACATGATATAAAAAGCGAATTTGAAAGTAATATAAAAGAAGAAAAAATAGATTATGAAAAAACATATGAAAATATGAAAATAGAAAAAACTGAAACCGGATATTTGATCGAAAGTGAAGAAAATGGAAACATGACTATTAAACTCGATAATCCATACAAAGAAAAAATGTTATTCATATCGTTTGAAATGAATTATTCAGAATCTTGCTTAATAGGAGACACACATATAACTATAAATGGAGTTACAAACACTCTATCATGTAGAAGTTGGACTTATCATAATAAAAACTATAATTTTGAGTACGTAATCTCTTCTAATGAAGAAATTGATAAACTATTTATAGAATTTACTAAAGGAAAATACGAAATATCTAATATTAAAGTATATTCATTAGATTATAACAACTTATTAAAAAGTGTAAAAAATGTTGATGTTTTTAACTTCAATAAAGAACTTACTAAAGGTGATGAGATAGTAGGGGATATAAACGTAACAGAAAATGGCTATTTTAAAATATCTATTCCATACGAAAAAGATGGATTTAGTGTATATGTAGATAATAAATTAACTGAATATGAATTAGTAGATAATGCATTTATTGGATTTCCTATAACGGAAGGACATCACACTATAAAAATAGTATATGTTTCACCCTATTTATTAGAAGGCATGGTTGCCTCAATATGTGGTTACATGATATTTCTACCAATTATATATTCAGATATAATTAAAAAGAGGAAAAAGAATTAGTGGTGAAGAAGTGAAAGATGTAATTATAAAATTTTATTTAAATAATTCTTTTGTTATAAATATAACCATAATTTCTTTATTTATAATTGCACTAACTTTATTTTTAATATTTAAAGATAAAATTAAAGACAATTAGAAATGAAGTTAAAGAGTAAAC
>CAJMQX010000067.1 GCA_905215635.1 uncultured bacterium
TGGGGGTTAAATTTTCTCTTTGAAGATTTTCTATTAAGGCTATTTCAGCCATTTTTGTATCATCAATATCTTTTATAATTGCAGGTATTTCTTTTAATCCTATGCTTTTAGCAGCTCGGTATCTTCTTTCTCCTGCTACTATTTCATAAATATTATTTTTCTTTCGTACTAATATAGGATTTAATATACCATATTCTCTAATAGATTCAGCCAATTCTTTAATAGATTTTTCATTAAAGGTTTTTCTTGGCTGATATGGATTAGGAATTAATAAATCAATATTAATATTGACAATACGTTCCTGTTCTGTCAAAATACCACCTCTCATTCTTCTTTACCCTATATTAATATAATACACGAATTTATGTATTTTTTCAAGTAAATTTAATGAATTTGTGCTATACTTTTGGTAGTGGTGAGATAATGAGAATTAATAATGAAGAAATAAATATTGAAAATGTAATAAATGATATTGATATTGATGGTATTATTTTAAAGAGAAGAGAAAATAACTTTTTACTTAGTGATTATCAAATAGGAGTTCTTAACAGATATGGTATAAACTATTTAAATTATAGTAATATTAGAGATTTGCTATTTGATATTGAAGAAGCTTTATCTGAATTATATGATGATGAAGTAGATAACGTTGGTAAGCAAATTGCAGAATACATTTATTATAATGATACAAGAAAATAATTTTGAATAAAAAAATCTATCTAGCTATTAATTCAATAGTAAGATAGATTTTTGTTACATTTTATAAATCTTTTTTCTTTATTTGTGAATATTGACGTGGGTAGATAATATCTGTTTTTGCTGTTTTTTTTACTTTATATATTGTTCTTAAACTATTTTCTTTTGGAAGAGTGAACTCATAAGTAATAGGTTCTTCTAGATGTAATTTTTTATAATAGTTATTTATATTTATTAATTCTTCAGTAAGATTAGACTTTAAAGCAATAAAATAACCATTTATTTTTAGCATTGGAATAGAATATTCTAAAAGATGCTTTAATGGAGCAACAGCTCTAGATGTGACAATGTCATATTTTTCACGATTTTCTTTAGCATAATCTTCAGCTCTAGCATTTATTACATTAATGTCATTTAATGAGAGTTCTTCAATGACTTGTTTTAAGAAGTTGCATCTTTTAGCAGTAGAATCTAATAAGTCTATTTTTATATTAGGAAAGACTATTTTTAAAACTAAACCAGGAAATCCTGCTCCGGAACCAACATCTAATATTTTTTGATTATCAAGATTTATAGCTTTTGTAATCGTAAGGGAGTCATAAAAGTGTTTTAAATATACAGAAGTCTCTTCAGTTATGTTTGTTAAGTTATATTTTTCGTTTTCAGTTATTAATAAATGATAATACTTATCTAATTTAATTAATATATCACAAGAAATATTTATATTTATTTTTTTTAATTCTTGAATAAATTCTTCTTTAGTCATATGTACCTCCTGATGAGATTAGTTATTATATTTCTTTTTCAAGTATATTAATAGAATAGAGATATCTGCTGGGTTAACACCACTTATTCTTAGAGCTTGTCCTATAGTTGTAGGGTTAACACGTGATAATTTTTGTCTGGCTTCACTTGCTAAATTAGGAATATCTTGGTAATCGATATCAGCTGGTATTTGTTTTTCTTCCTGTTTTAACATTTTTTCAGCTTCTTTGTTTATTTTAGTTATGTATCCTGCATATTTAATAGCTATTTCTACTTGTTCCATTTCTTCTTTAGAATAATCTTCTTTAAGTAAATTATTTTCTTTTAAAATATCTATTGTTATTTCAGTTCTTTTTAATAAATCATATAGAGAAATAGAATCTTTAATAGGAGTGCTATTGATATTTTTTAATAATTCGTTATTCTCTTTAGTAGGTGTTAATTTATTTTCTTTTAAATATTTAGTAAAATTTTCAATATCTTGTAATTTTTCTTTAAATTTGTGATATCTTGCTTCTTTTATTAATCCTACTTGGTAGCCATATTCAGTTAAACGAATATCTGCATTATCATGGCGAAGAAGAAGACGATATTCAGCACGAGAAGTTAGCATACGATATGGTTCTATTGTACCTTTAGTTACTAAGTCGTCAATTAAAACACCTATGTATGCTTCATTTCTTTTTAGAATCAAAGGTTCTTTATTATCAATTGACAAAGAAGCATTAATACCAGCAATAATTCCTTGGCCTGCTGCTTCTTCATAGCCACTTGTACCATTTATTTGACCAGCGGTGTATAGATTTTTTAAGACCTTAGTTTCAAGTGATCTTGTTATTTGAGTAGGGTAAATGGCATCATATTCAATAGCATAAGCATACTTATTGATAACGGCATGTTCTAATCCTGGTAATGAATGAACCATTTTTTCTTGGATGTCACGTGGCATTGAAGTAGAAAAACCTTGAAGATACATATCATCATAGTAGATACTTTCTGGTTCTATAAATAATTGATGCTTTTCTTTATCAGAAAAACGAACCATTTTATCTTCAATGGAAGGGCAATATCTAGGTCCTACTCCTTTAATATCATCACGGCCTCCATACATGGCTGATTTGTGAAGATTATCAAGAATTATTTTTTTTGTTTCTTCAGTTGTGTATATTAAATGACATGGTATTTGTTTACTTGTATCATAGGAAACTGTTTCTTCTGTATTGAAATTATAGCAAATACTGTCTCCTGGTTCTTCTTTTGTCTTAGTAAAATCTATTGAAGACTTAGCAATTCTTTGAGGAGTACCTGTTTTTAATCTCAAAATATCAAAGCCATATGATTTTAGTTTATCAGATAGATGCATAGATGGCTTTTCGCCATGTGGACCACTTCTTGTTCTTTCACTTCCTACTAAAATATCTGCTTTTAAATATGTGCCTGTTGTTAAGATTGTTTTTTTACTATAATATTTAGTACCATCTGATAATACTATTCCTAATACTTCTTGATTGTCTACAATTAAGTCTTCAACCATACCTTCTAGTAATGTTAGATTTTCTTGTGAATTTAAGACTTTCAACATTTCTTGTGGATAAACTACTTTATCTACTTGGGCTCTTAGCGATCTTACAGCAGGGCCTTTTGATGAATTTAGCATTTTCATTTGAATAGCTGATTTGTCAGCTACTTTTCCCATAGAACCGCCAAGCGCATCTATTTCACGTACAATAATACCTTTAGCAGAACCTCCTATTGAAGGGTTACATGGTAAGGTAGCTACATTTTTTATATTTGATGTTACTAAGAGAGTAGATTTTCCCATTTTAGCTGATGCTAAAGCGGCTTCACAACCGGCGTGACCAGCTCCTACTACTATTATGTCATAATTCATATATATCACTTACTTTCCAAGACAAAATCTAGAAAAGATTTCATCAATTAATTCATCTGTATATGTTTTTCCTATTATTTCTCCTAAAATAGACCAACATTCACGTAAATCCATTTCCAAGATGTCTACAGGATATTTATCTAAATTATTTAGACATTCTTCTATTTTATTTAGAGATTTTTTTAATAAAGATATACTTCTAGCATTACTTAAATAAGTTAAATCACTACTTTCAATTAAATCAAGATTAAATAATTCACATATTTTATTTTTTAATTCTTCTATACCTTGATTAGTTTTGATACTTATTTTAATTACTTCTTCTTTATTTATATAGTCTTGATAATTAGAAACATTTGGTAAATCTATTTTGTTTATAATAATTAAATGACGTTTATTTTTAATTAAATTTAATAGTTCTTCATCTTCTTTTGTAAATTGCTCATTGTTATTTATAATGAATAGTATTAAATCTGATGAAGAAATTATTTGATAACTTTTATCAACGCCTATTTTTTCAATGACATTATCTGTTTTTCTAATTCCAGCGGTATCTACTATATTACAAATAATACCTTTTAAAGTGAATCTTCCTTCAACGGTATCTCTAGTTGTACCTTCTATATCAGTAACAATAGCTTTTTCTTCATCAAGCAAGGTATTTAAAAGACTACTTTTACCAACATTAGGACGTCCTATTAAACCAATATTAATTCCTTCTTTTATTATTTTACCATCTTCTGATTTGGTGATTATTTCTTGCAATTTATTTTTAAATTCAAGAAGGGAAGGTTTAATTTTTTCATTAGTTAGGACTTCAATATCTTCATATTCAGGATAATCTATATTTACTTCAATATTACTAATAATATTTATAAGTGATGATCTTAAATCTGTAATAATATTGGATACGTTACCAGTTAACTGATTAATTGACATTTTTCTTGAGATATCGGTTTTAGCTTCAATAAGATTCATTATTCCTTCTGCTTCGATTAGGTCAATTCGGCCATTTAAGAAAGCTCTTTTAGTAAATTCTCCAGGAGATGCTAATTTTGCACCATTTGTTAATAATAGTTCTAATACTTTATTAGTAGTGCTTATACCTCCATGACAATTAATTTCAATGATGTCTTCTTTGGTATATGTTTTTGGAGCTAACATTATACTTAATAGAACTTCATCTATAATTATATCTTTATCTATTATATGACCATAATGAATTGTATGACTTTTAGCTTTGATAATATCTTTATCAAATATTTTATTTACTATTTCTATGGCTTCTGGACCGCTTACTCTGATGATAGAAATGGCTCCTACGCCTAGAGCGGTAGATATTGCGGCAATTGTATCTTCCATATAGATCTTCCTTTCCTTTTTCTTACCAAGATATTTTATCACAGAATAAGAAAAAAAGATATATTTTTTTACTATATCTTTTATACTTCTTTTGGTTTAATTACAACGCATCTATTAGGTTCTTCACCAGTAGATTCAGTGTAGACATATTTATCTTCTGATAAGATACTATGAACAATTCTTCTTTCATAAGAATTCATACTATCAAGTTTTGCTTCTACTTTTGTTTTTGCTACTTCTCTAGCTACTTTTTTAGCAAGA
>CAJMQX010000068.1 GCA_905215635.1 uncultured bacterium
AATATTATTAATTTAAAATACCATATTATTTGAAGAACTATATATTCAAGAGAATATAAAAAAAGAAAGATTTAATTATGTAACCCACATATGGATATATAATTAGCTTTCTTTTTTTATATTTATTTTTTGTTAGGATATATTTTTCTTTTCAATGTCTTAGTAACTTTATTTTCTAAGTGATATGATCTTGGTTCATGTAATTGTTTAATCAAATCAAGACTATAACTATATGACTCCATAATATAATATGGCATAGTTGAATATTCTTTTATAATGTTTTTATAATTATTTTTATCTACATAAAGTATAAATGCTTGTTTTGTTAAAACATTCTTGATGATAAACATATGAGTATATTCCCTATCCATTCCTTTTATGTAGGCATTCATTATTTCTATTCTATCCATAAACATCTCTACTTCTTTTCTTTATTACGTTTATCTTGAATAATATCCATGTGTTTATCAGTAATTAAGGTAACATTATTTTCTTTAGCCCAGGCGATACATCCTTTTAAGACAGTGCTTAGGAAAACGCGAGGCACTTTTACTAATTTAGCACATGCTTCATCGGTAAATTTTATTTCTGGGTCCATTCTTGATGCGGCATACTTTACAGTATCAAGACTTATTCCTTTACTTTTTGGAATAGGCTTAGCAATTGGTCTTTTAAATTTAGTATACCAAAAATTTTTATTATCACGATAACCGTAGTCTACTGGAACTTGTGGAAAGTTAGAAGATTTAACGCCATCAATAATTGCATCATGATATTTAGGCTTAATTAAGATATGATCTATCTTTAAAATGAAGTGCGCTCCATACTTACTGGTAATACCATTAAAATTATGATATGGAGGAAGATATTCTTCTTGAACTTTATCATTTTCTGCTCCATCTAATTCTCTTACCCAAGTACATTCAAAAACTTGAAAAGCTTCAGCAATAATTTTAGGGTATTTTTCCTCTTTATTATCTTTAGCACTTTTTCCATCTACTAAAGTAAAAATACAGTCTTTCATTTTTTCTTCAGTTGTTTCTCCAGGATAACCTAAGCGAACAGCTTCTTCAAAGAATTTTTCTTTATCAGAAATAAAATTAATTGTACACTTTCCTGTTCTTAGAATGTTTTTAGCTGTATTTGAACTATTTCTACAACAAAGAAGCATAGCATAATAATCTTTACCAGCAATATAATAAGGGAAACATAAAGAATATGAACCTAAATTTGTCTGACCTGATTCACTTAATGTACCTATTTCAGTAGTTGGCATAGGAAAGAAACTTGATGTTTGATAAAAATTATCAACAATTCTTAAATCTTTAAAACCATTTATGTTATTTGTATCATTTTTCATTTTAAATATCCTTCTTTCTAATTTTCAATCTAATATTATTATAGCATGAATAATAGATATTAGTAAATCTAATTATTATTGTTTAATTAATAAACAATAACTTACACCATCTGGTGCCATTATTAAATCATCAGGATTTAGAGTGTTATAATCGTAAAAATAAGTTTCGTTGATTTCTTTAGATGAGACTAATTCATACATTTGTAAATTTGATTTATCAGCAATACTCATAATATCACTAAGCGAATACTTAGATTGCATAGGTTCTTTTGCAGATGATGCTAGCTTTTCATTAATTATTTCTTTTGAAGTAACAAATTCATTTGGAAAATCAAAAACAATGGCACTTCCTTTAGGAATGTTTTCTGCTAATATTTTAATAACATTAGTGAAAGCTTCTTTAGTTAAATAATAACTTATTCCTAATAATGAACAAAAAGTCTTTTCTTCTTTTTTGTATAAAGAATTTAATAGCATAGATATCCAGTCAGTAGTTAAATCACAGCTAATATAGGTAACATTATCATTATTAATATGAGCTTTTTTTAGTCGTCTTATCTTATCTTCAATCATTTCTTCTTTATCTAATTCAAAAACTTTAACTTTATCTTTCACTTTATAGAAAGATGTATCATATCCACTTGCTAAAATAAGATATTGCTTTAACCCTAGAGATATTTCATTTAATAAATGTTTTTCATTAAAGGCACTTCTTGCTAATACTGATGGTGATAGTTGATTATTAACTATCCATTTTAACGGTTCATTTCCTTTATAATCTTTATTAAAAAATTCGATACCTTTAGCCATATTTGTAGCAATACTTTGATATTCTTCTTCAGTAATTATTTTTTCTGCTAACGGATCATTATAAATTTTAATATTACTAAACTTAGTGTGATAGCATCTTACAAATAAGCTTACCAAAGCAGTCATGTTGTTTAACATTTTTTCACCTCCTTGTATTTTTAATACATTATTTTTGAAACAAATACAAGTCTTGAAAAAATTTGAAATTTGTGGTAATATTAAGTTAGAAATAGCAAATAATTTGATGAAATTTTAGCTATTTTTTTTCAGGCTTCACTAGCTTAGTTTGTTTAATTTTATTCAAAATAATTAATTCCCATTGCAGACTTCAATTCTTTTAAAGTCTTTCTAGCAGCTAGGCGAGCATTTTCTGTTCCTTTCCTAAGAATCTCATAAATCTTATCAGGCTCACGTGCTAATTCTTCTCTTTTTTCTCTAATTGGTTTTAATTCTTCTTGTAATATATCATTAAGGAATTTCTTGATCTTCATGTCTCCTAATCCACCATGTTTGTAATGCTCTTTAAGTTCTTCTAAATTATTATATTCTGGTAAATATTTTTGAAAAGAATCTTCCTTACAGAAAATATCTAAATAAGTAAACACCACATTCCCTTCTACTTGTCCAGGATCATCTATCTTTATATGATTAGGATCTGTATACATCATAAATACTTTTCTCTTTATCTCATCTGCATTATCTTTTAAATAGATACAATTACCAAGTGATTTACTCATCTTAGCTGTGCCATCTATTCCTACAAGTCTACTCTCACTAGCATTATCTGGTATCATGGCATAAGGTTCTACTAAAACATTGCCATAAATACTATTAAATTTTCTTACTATCTCTCTAGCTTGTTCAATCATTGGTTCCTGATCGTCTCCTACGGGTATAATATTTGCTTTAAAAGCAGTAATATCAGCCGTCTGACTAACTGGATAAGTGAGAAAACCTACTGGTATACTCTCATCAAATCCTCTAATCTTAATTTCTGATTTTACTGTTGGGTTACGATAAAGTCTAGATAGTGTAACTAAATTCATATAATAAAAGGTAAACTCTGTAAGTTCTGATACTTCAGATTGAATAAATATATTTATCCTTTCTGGATCAAGTCCTATGGCTAAGTAATCTAATGCTACTTCAAATATATTGTCTCTTACTTTCTTAGGATTATCAAAATTATCTGTAAGTGCTTGTGCATCTGCTAGCATAACATACATCTCATCATAATTACCCTCATTTTGTATTCTTAATCTATTTTTTAATGTTCCTACATAATGTCCTATATGTAACGGACCTGTAGGCCTATCTCCTGTTAATATAATATTTTTCATATTCTTCCTTCTTTCTTTATTATTTATTTTAAGTTTTATATCTTGTAAATATCCATCGCCATCGTTTACTATACCTTTTCATAATTCACTTCCTTATATAAAAAAACTCCTATCCATAGGATAAGAGTAAATCTTACTTTTAATGCCACCTAATATGTACTATCATACATATGTTATCTGATAACGGTTAACTTCCGTGATAGCCTACTATTGTATTCGGTATCCGTTCCAAAGCCCATTCATTAAATTAAATCTATGATTTTCCACCAACCAATCACTCTCTATAATCTCTAATTTAACTACTCCTCTTTGTCAAAACTTTCTTCTTTCACAAAGTATTATATATAAATATACTACTTTTGTCAATCATTAATTCTTAATTATCTCATGTGCTAATAAAGCCATCTTATTTTCTATTCCGCCACCGTAACCAGTAAGACTTCCATTGGTACCTATTACTCTATGACAAGGAATTATTAAACATATGGGATTCCATCCTACTGCTCCGCCAACAGCTTGTGCAGATATTTTAGGAATATTCTTTCTTTTAGCTATACTTTTAGCAATATCATTATAAGTAATAGTTTCTCCATACGGTATTTTTAACATTTCATCAATAACCATCTGTCTAAACTCTGTTAAATTATTTATCTTATACTTTGGAGTAAACTCTGGATTATTTCCTTTAAAATATTCATCTAACCATTTTTTAGTATCTTCAAATACTTGTGCTGTACCTTCTATAGCATCTACCGATTGCTTATTTACATCTTTCGAATCTTCAAAGCAAAGCCCTATCAAATATTCCCCATCACTATACATTATCATATTGGAGTATTCCACTGGAGTTTTGTAAATACTTTTATAAATCATCCATTCACCTACCATAAATTTATTTTTCAATTTTCTTTTTCTCTTTATATTCTAACTGTTTCTTTTCTTTTTCGAGTTCTTTCAAACTTTTATCAGGAGTCGGCATTTCTTCTGGCATCATTCCACCAATATCGGCTATTGCCTTTCTAACCTTTTTACCTACCTCATAATGTACATCTTTTGCTTCTTTTTCTCCTTGCACATTATCTCTTAAAAGTTTTTGTTTAGTTTGATTAATTCTAAATAAATTAGCTACTAACTCATCTTCATTCATATTATCTAAAATATCTTCTCTATAACGTAATTTTTTTCTTTTAAATATATCATCTGCAGTTTCACCATTATATAATCCTCTATATCCAGCATTATGAAATTCTGCCATATCTTTAACGCCTGCAGAAACGGCTACTCTTTGCAAAGTATAATTACCCTGCTTTGTCAATCTTCGTTGATAAAATCTTTTTTCATCGTCGGATAATGAATCATATTCTTGTTCAGTGATTTCTTGCTTTCTTGTCTGTATTGCAAAATAAGTTTGCCCAAGTGCTA
>CAJMQX010000069.1 GCA_905215635.1 uncultured bacterium
ATGCTTCTCAGTAGTGATGATAGCTACTAAAGGAAGAAATTTAATATCATTATCTAAAGATTTAGGAAAGTTTTATGATGTATATGAAACTCTTATTGATAATTATAATGGTGATATAGATAAAGAGAAGATTATAGATGACGCTATAAATGGGATGGTATCTAATGTTGGAGATGTTTATACTAATTATGCTGATACTAGTACTACGGATAAGTTTAATGAGATGGTAAATGGTGTTTATGAAGGAATTGGTTGTACTATTCAACAATTAGAAGATGCTGTTAAGATAGTTGATATATATGAAGGTAGTCCAGCAGATAAAGCAGGATTAAAAGTAGATGATTATATTAAAACAGTAGATTCAAAAGATGCTTTAGAATTAGGAGTTGCTAAAATATCAGAATATGTTAAAAATGAGGCTAAAGGCAGTATAGAAATGGTAGTTCTTCGCGGAGATGAGGAAATAAAAGTTACTCTTAAGAGAGATAAAGTAGAAATACCTGCCGTTAGTGCTAGAACATTTGAGAAAAATGGTAAAAAGATAGGTTATTTAAAAATTTCAATATTTTCTTCAGTGTCTTCAAAACAATTTGATAGTAAGATTAAAGAATTAGAAAAAGATGGAATAAATTCTTTGATAATAGATGTTAGGGGTAATAATGGAGGATATTTAACAGCAGTTACTGATATAGCTAGTATGTTACTTCCTAGAGGTAAAAATATTTATCAAATTCAAAAAGATAATAATAAAAAAGCTACTAAAGATAAGACGTTTGAGAAAAGAGAATATCCAATAGCAATTTTAGTTAATGGAGAGAGTGCTTCAGCTTCAGAAATATTAGCAGGGGCAATTAAAGAGAGTTATAATGGATATGTAGTTGGTACTAAAACATATGGTAAGGGAACAGTTCAACAAGTAAAACAACTATCAGATGGTAGTATGATTAAATATACAGTAGAGAATTGGTTAACTCCTGATGGCAATTGGATTAATGATGTGGGAATTGAACCTACTGATAAAGTTGAACTGAACGAAAAATATTATGAAAATCCTACTGATGAGACTGATAATCAATTGCAAAAAGCCTTAGAATTGGTTAGTGGATAAATATTGACCATTGGTAAAAGGTTTTAGAATTAGTTAGTGAATAAAAAGATGGACTTATTTAAATAAGCATATGTAATTAATATGCTTACAAATTAAGTCTTTTTTTTGACATTTTTGGTAATTATTGTACCAAAACAGATACTTTCAAACATATTAGGGGTATAATTGTTTTGTTGGAGGACTTACTATATGTTAAAAATAATTATTTACGAAGACAAAGAAAGTTTTATGCAAAAGAACACGAATGCAATTTATAAAGCTTTAGCTAATACGGATATTGACTATAGAGTTTATAAATTCAATAAGTATTCTTCGGAATTAGATAAAATTATTCATACAAAAGGTATGGAGAAAATTTATATCTTAGATGTAGAGACGGATGATGTATCTGGATTAGAGGTTGCTTCAAGAATAAGGGAAGAGGATTATGAAAGTATTATTATCTTTGCTACGGCTTATGATAAATATCATGATGATGTGTTTTACTCGAGATTGATGGTTCTTGATTTTATTTGTAAATATAAGAATTATGATGAGAGATTAATAGATGATATAAAAGCGGCATCAAAGATTGTTTACAAACAGAAAACTTTTGTATTTAGTTATAATCATGTAGTTTATAGAATACCATACAATCATATTTGTTATATTGAGAAAGAACCTATTATTAAAAGATGTATTATCCACACTTATAATAACACATTCTACATTGTAAAACCAATTAACTGGTTAGATGAAAATCTTGAAGGTAATTTTATGAAAGTACATCAATCTTGTATAATTAATTTAGATAATGTTAAGGAGATTGATCGTAGTAATAATATTATTACTTTTAAGAATGGCGAGAGTACAGGTTTGTTGGCGGATAAAATGAAGAAGGAGGTGTTAGAACGTGTGGGCATTGATAAGTGATTATATTGGTACTATATTGAATGTATCGTCAGTATTGATATTTTCAGCAATTATATTAAAGCAAAGAAGTAATGTGTCATTTGGAAAATTAACAATTTTTGTATTAGCAATGGCAGCAATACTACAAATCTTTTGTTATTTTAATGTTACAACATTTAAAACATTTATTATGTTTTTCATGTTTGCAGTATTAATCAAAACGGTATATTCAGTAGATGTATCAGAAGCTATTATTTTGGATTTCTTTCATTTTATTATAATGATATTGGCTGATATTATTTGTATTAATGTATTAACATTAATTATTGGTGAAGAAACATTTTATAAGGTAATTGCCGGAAGTATTTTTGGTAATATTGTTGTATTGATTCCATTGATTTTAATAACTTTGATATTTAGAAAGTTGATATTTAAATTATTAAATATTAAATTTAAGTATAGATTATGGTTTTCAATGATTATTTCTATACTTTGCATTGTGGCTATATTTTATGCAACATTTAAATTAGGTACTAACTCAGTAGATAAACTTTTATGTATATCTTGTGTACTTGGTATTGTAGTTATTCTTAGTAATACGTTTATACAAGTGTATAAAAACAATCAATTGATGACTGAATATGATAATCTATTAACTTTTATTAAGAAATATGAAGCTGAAATAGATAAACAAAGAACATTAAGACATGAGACTAAAAATCAATTTTTGATAATTAAATCAAAGATTATTGATAAAGAAAATGATAGTGCTATTATTGATTATATTGATGAACTTCTTAATGATGGTAGAAAAGTTAAACATTCAGAATATGCAAAATTAAAATATTTACCTTCTAATGGTATTAGAGGCTTGTTCTATTTCAAGTTAGCTTTAGCTCAAGATAAAGGAATTAATATTAATGTGACTATTTCTGATAAGATGGAAAATAGTTTCTTAAAAGATATGGATGCTTCTAATTTTAATCAGATTGGTAAAATATTAGGGGTATACTTAGATAATGCTATAGAAAGTGCTGATTTGGCGAAAGAGAAAACTATTGAAGTAGAGGTATATGAAGAAGAGGATTCAGCAGTATTTATTATTTCTAATTCATATAATCCAAGTATTAAGAAGATAGGAAGATCTTCAAAAGGGGTAGGACATGGTTATGGTTTATTGTTAGCTAAAAGTATAATTAAAAATAATAAAAAGTTAATGGCTGAAACACAAGCATCAGAAGACCACTATATTAAAAAATTGACAATAAAAAAATAGTTTTGATTAACTATTTTTTTAATTTGGATACTTATTTGTTTAATAAACTTTTAGGCATTTTAGGTTCGTCGCAGATAAGATATGAACATCCTTGAGTACCTAATGTAGCAGCTAATGTACCAAGAACCGCTAATAAACTAGAAAGATATTTCATTATATTTCCTCCTTCCTTCATTTTTATTCTTTTTGATTTATACCACCGTAAGTCTTATAGTTATTATATGGAAGACCATACAACTTGTAAGTTACAGGTAATATCATTATAGTAGCTTCAATGAAGCCAATTAGCATAAAATTAGAAAGATAATTATCATGGAGATATATTATAAAGAAAGTTAAGATTGTACTAGTAATAATACTTAGTATTTTAAATCGCTTTCTTTTTTTAGCATTTATAAGTGGTCTTTTTTCAGTATCAGCAGGGGCGTATATTATTATTAAAATTAGACATATTATTGATAAGATTACTTTTATTGGAAGACTAATATTTAGATATAGAGCTAAGTATGGACCTCCAATAAATAATAGGAGTGAGGTTACTAAGCAAGAGTTACTGTTTTTTGCATGTAAACCAAATGCAAAGAATCTTACAATATTATAGAATAAAATCATTAGAACAGTATATTTAAAGATATTTAGAATAATAGAAAGTAATAATATTACAATAATTTTTACAGTAGTTAAATATAAACCTTCTAGACCGTATTCAATTACTTCTAATTCTTCTTCATTTAAATCAGGTTTATTCTTTTTGATGTTATTCATGAAAGTATTTAAAATTTTTTCCTTCACTTCCTACTCACCGTGTTCATTGTAATATATAAAAGAGGTAATTTTTGACATATAATTTCATTTAGATAAGAAAGGTGCATATTTACTTTTTTGTTTACTTTGAGTTAATTATTAAAAAAGATATTTTGTAAAATTAATTAAATTATTTGTATTAGATTATGATATTTGATATAATTGATTATGAGGTAGATAATATGTGTGGATTTGTAGGATTTATAGATAAAAAGAAGAGTAAAAAGAAAATAATTAAGGATATGGCAGATATTATTGCTCATAGAGGACCTGATAGTGATGGATATTATGTAGGAGATGAATGTGCTCTTGGATTTAGAAGACTATCTATAATTGATTTAGATGGAGGAACACAGCCTATTTATAATGAAGATAATAATATGATAATTACCTTTAATGGAGAAATATATAACTATAAAGAAATTAGAGAAAAGCTTATAAAGAAAGGGCATAAATTTAGGACAGAATCTGATACAGAAGTAATATTACATGGATATGAAGAGTATGGAGAAAAGATACTTGATAAATTAAGAGGAATGTTTGCTTTTGTTATATATGATACTAAGAATAAGACTTTATTTGGAGCAAGAGATTTTTATGGTATTAAACCACTTTATTATTATATAGATGATGAAGAATTTCTGTTTGGATCAGAAATTAAAAGTTTTTTAGGTCATCCTGGATTTAAAAAAGAATTAAATAGAGATATGCTTAAGCAATATTTAACTTTTCAATATAGTGTAGGAGAAGATACATTTTTTAAGAATGTATATAAATTAAGACCAGGACATTATTTTAAAT
>CAJMQX010000070.1 GCA_905215635.1 uncultured bacterium
TTTTGAATGGATATAGACATTTATTTATGAATTCTCCTTCAGATAGAACATTTATATCAGGAAGTACATTTTCTGAATTATATTCATTATTCTTATTTGATAGATATTCAAGAAATATATTTTTTAAAAACTTATTAATAATAGAAAATAGACTTAAGTCAGTTATTTCTTATCAGATGTCTAAAAAATATGGATATAAAGAAAAAGATTATTTAAATATAAGAAACTTTACTAATGAACCGGAAAAGAGAAGAAAAGTAAAAGATGTTATTGAGAAGATGAAAAGACAGATAAGAATTAATACATCACGACATAATGCAACATTACATTATCTTAATAATTATGGCTATATTCCTTTATGGATACTGGTAAAAGTATTGTCATTTGGAATGGTTTGTGAACTATATTCAATACTAAAAGATGAAGATAAATTAGAAGTATCGGCAGTATTTGGGTTATCAAAAGAATTCTTAGAAGACTTCTTACCAATACTCTCTAATTATCGAAATTTATGTGCACATGAAGATATAGTATTTGATCATAAAACAGAAAGATCAATACCTGATACAGAATATCATAATAGACTTAATATATTTAAAATGGATGATGAATATATATATGGAAAGAATGATGTATTTGCGGTAATTATAATCTTTAAATTCTTATTAGAAGATGATGAATTTAGAATGATGTTAAAAGAATTTAATTATGAGTTTGAAAAATTAGATGCTAGAATAGACTCAATACCAGTAGAAAAAATATTAGATACAATGGGTATTCCTAAAAATTATATGGATATATTAGATATGTAGAGGTGATAGATATGGATAAAGATATTATAATAGAAGATGAAAATAACAATAAAGATAATAAAAATAAAGAAAATAGTGTAGATAATCAAATAAGTAAGAAAAATGATAAGGATACTAAAGAAATAAAGAAAGAAATTAAGGAAGATAAAAAAGATACTAATGATGAGAAAATAGTTATCGATATGGAAGAAGATAAGTCTTCTAAGGATGATAATAAAAATGCTAAGAGTGATGTAAGTTATAAGAAGAAAGATAAGAATAAGAGTGGTAATAATACAGGACTTGTCTTAATAGTTAGTATATTATTATCTTTTGTATGTGGAATGATTGGTGCTTATTTGATATGTCAGACTGTTAGTGTAGAACAAGTAGTTAAAAATATTACTACTAGTGAATTAGTAGAAAATAGTATTTCTAGCTCAGTAGATAAAGTCTATGGATCTACTGTTGTAGTTATTGCTTCTTCAAAAGGAAAGACAATATCTACTGGAACAGGTTTTATCTATAAGAAAAAAGATGGTAAAGCTTATATAATGACAAATAATCATGTTATAGATGGTGCTGATAGTGTAGCAGTAGAGTTTAATGATAAGAATGATACTATAGATGCTTCAATAGTAGGAGGAGATACTTATGCTGATATAGCTGTTCTTACTATTAAAGATGATAATTATACATCTGTTGAAATTGGAGATGTTGATTCTTTAAAATTAGGAGATACAATCTTTACTGTAGGATCTCCAATGGGAGTTAATTATAAAGGAACAGTTACTAAAGGTATACTATCAGGTAAAGAAAGAATGGTAGAAGTAAATTTAACAGGAAGTACATCTGATTACTATATGAAAGTTCTTCAAATAGATGCAGCTGTTAATCCAGGAAACTCTGGTGGTCCACTTTGTGATGTATCTGGAAATGTAATTGGAATTATTTCTTTAAAAATAGTTAAAGATGAAGTAGAAGGTATGGGATTTGCTATTCCTATTGAAGATGCTTTAAAATATGCTTCTTTAATTGAAGATGGTGGAGAAATTGCTAGACCATATCTTGGTATTAGTATGTTAGATTTGTCAGAAGAATATTTATTATGGCAAAATAGAATTACTCTTCCTGATGGTGTTTCAGAAGGTGTAGCTGTTGTTGAAGTTGAAAATGGCACTCCTGCTAGTAAAGCTGGATTAAAGAAGGGTGATATCATTACTAAAATTAATGATGAAGATACTGGTACTTTAGCAGAATTTAGATACGAACTTTACAAGCATGATGTTGGTGAGAAAATTAAGGTAACATTTTATCGTAATGGTAAGGAACAAAGTGCAGAAGTTACTTTAGGAAAAAATCCTAATAATTAGACTGCTTTTGTTGGGTAGAGTGTAATTTATAAAAAAATTATATTAAGAAAGTTAAAAGAAAACTTCTATACATGGTTAGTGTAGGAGTTTTTCAATTGGAGAAATTTGATTATATGGCTTTTTATGTTTGATAGATTTGCTGTAGAATTATATTTTGTTAATGATTAAATTGATTTAATTTTGTTTGTTGATATGTCAAATGTAAATGAAAGGCAAAATATATATAAAATAAGTGTTAAAAATATTGTTAAAATATGTAGTTTTATAGGAAAATAATGATATTAATGATATAATTAATATGTAAACAACTTGGAGGTAGATATTATGATAAAAGGTAAGCCATTTGTAAAGTGGGCTGGTGGTAAAAGGCAGATTATTGATAAATTATTAAAATATGCTCCTGATGAATTTGATACATATTATGAGCCTTTTGTAGGTGGTGGAGCATTGCTATTTGAATTGTCTCCAAAGAAAGCAGTAATTAATGATTCAAATCAAGAGTTGATAAATGTTTATAATGTGCTATGTGATGAAGATAAATTTAAGAAGTTGTGTAGTGTTTTAAACAACTATGAAGTAAACCATAGTGAAGAATTTTATTATGAGATAAGAAATAAAGATAGAAACAAAGCATCTTATAATAGATTGTCTGATTATACAAGAGCAGCAAGAACTATTTATTTGAATAAAGCTTGCTTTAATGGGCTTTATAGAGTGAATAGCAAAAATGAATTTAATGTCCCTTTTGGAAAAAAATTAAAGGTTAATACTTATGATGGTGGTAATCTTATAACAGTAAGTAATTATTTAACAATGAATGATATTAAAATTCTAAGTGTTGATTTTGAAGAGGCAGTTAAAGATGCTAAAAAAGGTGATTTTATTTATTTTGATCCGCCATATGATTCTGATACTAAAACATTTAATAGTTATACAGAAGATGGATTTGGTAAAGAGGAACAAATGAGATTGGCGAGAGTATACAAAGAGTTAGCTGATAGAGACTGTTATGTGATGTTATCAAATCATAATACTAGTTTGGTAAAGAAAATGTATAAAGATTTTAATATTCATGTTATTGAAGCTAAGAGAAATATTAATTCGAATGGTAAAAAAAGAGGAAAAGTTGAGGAAGTAATTATTACGAATTATGAAAATGTGCGTGGCTTTGGAGATAAAAAGCTTGAAATATAGAAATTGATATTTTGTGATAGGTATATATTGTGAATATAGTGAAGAAAGTTAATGCTTTCTTTTTGTTTGCTATAATATATTTAAGAAATTATAAATTTTGGTTAATATTTATATAAAAATAATGATTACAAATAGTTAATTTTTGTTTTACATGATATAATGTTTATAAAGAAGTGTAGGTGTTGGTATGTTTTTTTTCAAAACTAGAAATGAATCATTAGAATTTCTATCTTTAGAGGATTATAAAAATAATATAGATAAATTACTGTCTTTGGATAAATATATATCTAAGAAAGATTATATGACTTTTTGGAATGCTAATGAAGCTATATATAATAAATTGGTACTTATGGATAAAGAAGGTGTGTTGTTATCTTGGTGTAAAAATAATAAGACAAAGTATAGCTCATTAAAAGATTTATTGAAGTTTTTTAATAATACAGAAATGATAATTCCTAATCATAATGATGCATATGTAAAAAGACATCTCTTAGAAGATAAACAATACTTGGATGAAATATTACTTAGAGATGATCCTAATGTTAAATTAGATGATGAACAGAGAATAGTTGTTTTGTCTGATGAAGATTATACTTTAGTTATAGCAGGAGCTGGTGCTGGGAAAACTACTACTATAGAGGCTAAAGTTAAATACCTAATTGATAAACAAAAAGTATCTCCTGATAGAATATTAATAATCTCTTTTACTAAAAAAGCTACTAATGAATTACAAGATAGATGTAAAAAATTGAATTTAAATGTTAAGATTTCAACATTTCATTCAATAGCTAATACTATAATATCAAATAAAGAAGAAGAAAGACATACGATAGCTACAAGTGATGTAATGTTTAGTTCAATAAAGAAGTTTTTATTAAATAATACTAATGATGAAATATTTCTTAAAAAAATCTTATTGTTCTTTGCTAGCTATTTACAAGTACCATTTGATGAAAAAAATATTAATTTATTATTTAACGAACTAAATAAAGATGAATGTACTACTTTAAAGTCAGACGTAGCAAAAGCCTTGGATAAATTTAACAAACAGCAAATGAGAGGTAAATACACTATTAAAAATGAAAAGGTTAGAAGTGTAGAAGAGTGTCAAATAGCTAACTTCTTGTTTATTAATGGTATTGATTATGAATATGAGCCAATATATAGATATGGTTTTAATGATACTACAAAACCATATTGTCCTGATTTTATAATAAGACAATATGATAAAGAGATTTACTTAGAACATTTTGGCATTTCAGAGGATGGCAAGAATGAGCGTTTTACTAAAGAAGAGTTAGAATTATATAAAAATCATGTTAATGATAAGATAAAACTTCATAATCAACATGGTACAAAACTTATATATACCTTTTCTAAATATAATGATGGTCGTGATTTGATTACACATTTGAAAGAAGAATTAATTAAAAATGGAATTTCATTAGAACCTAAAAATAGTAGAGAAATATATAATGCAATAATTCAAAATGTCGAAG
>CAJMQX010000071.1 GCA_905215635.1 uncultured bacterium
GTCTTTTTCTATTTACCAAAAATAATCATCTTTTTAATAATAAATGGTAATAACATAAGAGTAATTGCTATTCCTATAATTATCTTTGTCATTTTCTTTTCAAATTCAATTATTCCTGCAACAAGTCCATATAAACAATATGCTATCATTATTATTTTCCCTTATTAATAATCTTTTCTCTTCTTTTAACTAATATATTTCTAATATTTCTATTCTTCTTTTTCTCTTCATTATATTTCTTTATAACATATCCTAATCTTTTCTTATCAAGATAGTTTATAATTATTTCAAAATTAGCTTCTTGCATCAACCCCATAAAGATATTTTCTATTGAGTCTGTATTTTCTTCTTTCTCTTTTTTTATATATTCTATTGCTTTTTCAGTAAGTACTGTTTGAATTGTTAAGTATTCTTCTTGTAAGTAAGGTGGATATATTTCAAGTAAATTAATATCCGGTATCCCTCTAAGATCATATTCATACTTTATTGCTATATTTTCTAAATAACCAGAAGATGCTAAAAAGGTATATTTAACTTCATCAAAATATCATTATTAATCCTGGTTCAAATATATTATCTGTAAGTAGTTTTTCTATCTTTCTATTCATAAGTTTCAGTGTATTTAGCATTATAATAGCATCTATCAAGGTACTAAGTGTATCTTTATTTGTTAATATATTTTTTCTTTCTATTAGTTTTAACTTATATCTATAAATAGTATCATCTTCTAAATCAGTATCCTTAATTCTATCTAAATACTGATTAACATCTTCTAATGATAATTCATTATAAGCTTCATCTTCTAATATTCTATAACTTTTAATCTTATCTATATAATCATTAAATTTTGCAATATCATCTAAATCTTTTAACTCTTCATATACTAAGGCTATTTGTCCTGAGTAATAAAATCCTTTCATATATTTTTCTATCATTATATCCCTTACTTTCTAGATACATAATTATAATTTTTTCTGTATTAATTTTCTAATAGGTATAGTCAATGATTTATCGCAATTAATCTTATCTAAATATTCTCTTAATTTTATTAATTGTTCAAAATCTAAATATTCTATATAAATCTGAATATAAGCCTGTATTGCTAAAAATAAACATATTCCATTTGGAGTTTCATTCTTTATATCTTCTAATGTTTTTAATGGTGTTAAAGCCATTTCTAATACTTGTTCTTTATCTTTCTTCTTCATTACACTATCAAATAATAAGTCATATGCATCATTATATATCATTGCATCTATTCCTTTATCATTATTAAGAAAAACCTCTTCTACTATCGGACATCCATCCATAGAAGCTAATAATAAAGTTATTATATTACGTGTAAGTATATCTATACATATTAATTTATCATTCATAGTAAGATTTTTATGTAAAAAACTTTCTACTTCACTAATAACTAAACAATATACTTTAAGTATAGCCACATCCCCCATAAATTCTTCTAGGGTATATTCATCTACTTTCTTTTTGCCTTCTAACTCAAATTTTCTATTATTAAGTTTCTTAACTATTCTTTCATTAGTCTTATCATTTATATCCAATAAGTCTAAATAATAATCTATTTGAAATACTTGTAATTTATTATAATCTTCTTTTTCTAATTTAATTAACTTATATATTTTCTTTTTAGCCATCATAAGTTTATCAGGATTATTTACATAATAATCTATATCAGTTATTATTTTACAATATTCATCCATTATTTTAAGAGAGTTTCCAAATTTATTCACAATAATACTATTCACAAAATCATCCCTCTTTTCAAGTTATATACTATACCATACTTTCGTTTGCGTGTCAAACATAAGCCTATATTTTAATAATCTATTTAATTTCTCTTATTATATCTTAAATATTTGTCATTTTTTCTTATTCGTGGTATGATTATAACTGGTGTTAAATTATGAAATTAAAAAAGATTTATTTAGAAATTACTAATGGCTGTAATCTATCTTGCGATTTCTGTATCAAAAATAATCGTAAAGTAACTATGTTAACTATTGATAATTATAAATATATTATAGATAAGATTAAAGATTATACCAAAGAAATATATCTCCATATCCTAGGAGAACCCTTAATGCATCCTGATATTAATTATTTTATCGAATATGCCAGTAGAGTAGGGTTACTAGTAAATATTACTACTAATGGATATCTAATTAATAAACTTAAAGATAATCACTACTTGCATAGATTAAATATCTCCTTACATAGTTATAATTCTAAATATAATCTTTCACTAGATAAATATCTTGATAATATTTTCAAAGTTATTGACAGTATTCGTAATAAAACATATATATCTTTAAGATTATGGGTAAAAGATGATAATACTACTAAGATTTTATCTTATATAAATAATCGTTATCATACATCTATTAATAATCTTGAAAATAATAATAAGATTAAGATTGCTAGTAATCTGCAAATAGATACTTTTCATGAGTTTGTTTGGCCTGATTTAAATAATCATTATTACGAAGAAAATGGTACATGTATGGGATTAATCAATCATATAGGTATCCTATCAGATGGTCGTATTATTCCTTGTTGTCTAGATACTCTAGGTAATCTTACTTTAGGAAATATATATCAAGATGAAATACCTGATATCTATAATAAAGATATTGTTAAAGATATGATTAAAGGATTTAAAAATAATTATAAATGTCAAGAATTATGTCGACATTGTAGTTTTATAGAGGTGAAAAAATGAAAATTTTAGATTGGAAAAATGAAATAAAAGAAAATGAATTAAAAGAGGTAAGTTCTTGTTTAGAAAATGGTGGCTTAGTAATCTTTCCTACTGAAACTGTATACGGTCTTGGAGCATTAGCTACTAATCCTAAAGCTGTAGACAATATTTTTATTGCTAAAGGTAGAGCTAATGATAATCCCTTGATTGTCCATTTAGATAGTAAAGAAGAAATATCTACTTATGCTGAAGTCACTAATGACGTTGAAAGAAAACTAATAGAAGCTTTCATGCCAGGACCATTCACTATTATTTTGAAGAAAAAAGATATTATACCCAATAATGTATCTGCTAATTTAAGCACTGTAGGAATACGTATCCCTGCTAATAAAATAGCTAATACTATTCTAAAATACCATCACATACCAATAGCAGCTCCTTCCGCTAACATTTCAGGAAAGCCATCAGGAACAGCTATTGAAGATATTAAAGATGAATTTACTGGAAAAGTCGATTATATTATTGATGGTAGTAGCACTGATATTGGTCTAGAATCTACCGTAGTTAAAGTTATCGATAATATTCCTACTATTCTAAGGCCTGGTTTTATCACTAAAGAAGATATCCTAGAAGTAGTAGGCACTGTTAAAGTATCAGATAATCTCTTTAAAAAAGTAACGGGCCCAGTAGAATCTCCCGGTATGAAATATAAACATTATGCTCCCGTTAGTAAATGTGAATTAATCTATATCCAAGATGAAACTGAAAGAATTAAATATTTTAAAGAAAACTCTAATAAAGATACTCTAATTATTGGTTCAAGTATCCTATCTAATATTCCTTGTAAAAAATATCTCTATTATGGCGATAAACTATCTGAAATATCACATAATATCTTTAAATTATTAAGATTAGCTGATACATACAAACCTGAAATAATCTTAATTGAAGGTGTATCAAAAGAGGGTTTAGGCTTAGCCATTATGAACAGATTAATTAGAGCTTGTAGTTATAATTACATTGAAAGATAAATTTTATCTTTCTTTTTTTTAAATCATATGCTATAATCATATTATAGGATAGGAGAATAAGATATGAAGAAGAAACGTTTAATCATAATACTATGTTCTGTATCTGTATTATTAATTATTATAGGTATTGTCATTTTAAATAAGAATAATGAGTTATCAAAAAATAAAATTAAAATCTTAGATGCTACTTATAATTGTGCTAATTATCCTGAAGATATCTATCAAGATGATAAATATATATACTATTTTGATTGTGCTAAAAGTGGTTCTGTATATGTAAAATTATCTGATGGTAAAAAAATGTTAGTAACTACAGCCCTAGAAGAAGAAAAGGTAACAATTGAGGAATTAATTGCTGCTGGTCTAGAAGTAAGTAAAAAAGAGAAATAATGGAGGATTAATATGGAAAAGAAACAAGTCTTAGATTTGCCAAATCATTTAATATATTATGTAAAAACTGATGCTGTTAATTATTATATTGCTATTCCTAAAAATTTCACTACTACCAACATTTGTCTTGAAATAAAGAATAAAATGGATAATTATGATTTAGAAACAAATGATGAAATATGGGTAATGGAAAATGTTAAAACTACTTATTCATATATAGATACTTATAATATCACTATGGTTATTCCTATTTTAAGTGAAGAAAATGTTAGTGTCCTTGAAAAAATTGATGATACAAAATATGAAGATATTGATAAGATATTCGGTTTTATAATTAATAATGCTTATAGTATTTTAAAAGAAGAAAATATTAAGGTAGATCCTCAAGTAATATTAGTAGATAATGATAGATATAAATCATTCATCAACTGGTTTACTACAAGATATCAAAGTCGTATCTCTTGTAAAAGTCTTCTAGAATTAATAAGAATATTTAATGCTAATGCCACAGCATACAAAAAATTAGAAACTCCTGTAATAAATTTTGTTGTAGGAAGCTATAATACTGAAGTAGATGCTCCTACCAAGGTAGAAAAAAAGGAAGAAATACTTCCTAAAGAGTTAAAACCTCAAACAAGTAGTGGTTTTACTAGTTATTGGTTACTTCTAGTAATTACTATCGTAGTAGCCGCTGCCGTAGCCTTT
>CAJMQX010000072.1 GCA_905215635.1 uncultured bacterium
ATCAAAATCTTCTCCAGCAAATGTAGCAACGGTATTAGAACCAATTTGCACACTTACTTTTGGTGGTGTTTCATTTAAATCTAAAATTCTAATCTTATAATTACGGTCTCTATTTACATTTTCAGCAAATCTTCTTACAAAGCTTTCTACAAACTTTTCCCGGTCCATTCGAAGTACACCTTTTAATCTGTAATAGGAAGTATCTACCGCATCAATCATAGATGCTTCTGTTGTTTCTTCTAATAAATAATAGTCTAGCTCATTACCTGTTTGGTAATTTTGTACAATATTTACAACAAATAAAGTCAAAACACCAATGATAATAATACCAACTAAAGCCATACCTTTACTCATACATACCTCCTATTTACTAATGGTATCACATTCGGTACCATTAATAGCATTATTACAACCTGCAATAGATTTTCTTTCTGTCATACCATAACCGCCTACGCTATAAGTAATAAAATTAGAATTTTCTTCACTACCAGAATTACCATTAATATTATCTAAGAACTTACTAGTACATACTTCTTGTCCTCTACTATTTTTATAACAGCTCATATTATAATCTAGATAATTTTTCTCACCATCGCCATTATAGTCACGAACATGTTTATTATAAGAACGAATATTTCTAATATTTTCTCTCGTTAAAACAAATTCATAGTCGATTTCAGAAGAATTATTACTAACGTCATAAATAGATTCTCCTTTAGACTCAATGGTACTAATTAATGTTTCTGGATCTACTGCATCATCATAATAAGATTTTTCTTTTAAAATAGCAGCACCAGTAGCTTTATTAGTACTCTTATCAATAGTACCCGTCCAATTAAATCTAGGATTTCGATTATTTGGGAACATATCTGTTAAATTAATTGGTCTAAAAATGTATCTAATTCCCTCGTCTTCACCAGGGCAATCATTTTTATCATTACAGATAAGTCCAGGATCTGTTCCATATAAACAAGCAATATTAACACCATTACCTGTTGTACCCCATTGATTCCAACTACCTATATTATAAAATCTTACATGAATATTTTTAGTATAACCGTCTGTTGAATCACTTGTAACAGAAGAATTATAATATGGCCAATTTCGATAATTATTAATAAATCTAGTATCAAACTGAGTAAAATATTTATTTTGTGCTGAATAATATTTATCATTTTTATCTAATGATGTATCCGTACTAGAATTAGTTTGATTATATAAGACATCATTACCATTTACCTTAGAAACATAAGCAGCACCTATTCCAACTTCTACTGTTCTTGAAATTTGATAACTATAAATATCTTTTCTAATATGACTATTAATAAAATCTGCGTCTAAACTTCCCTGCGTAGGATCTGCTAAATTCGTACTAGATTGATAGTTTACTGCTTCTGTTTTTTTAGTTTCAGTAGAGGAGATTTTATTTTCACTATCTTTATTACTAAAAGTAGTAGTTTTAGATTTATATTTGTCATTAGACTCTTTATTGTATTCTTCATTTACTATAATCTGATATTTTTCATTACTAATAGCAGAACTACTAAATTCTTTAATTCCAGCAACTACATTATTGTATTCATTCTCACTAGCTAAAATGTCTTCTCTATAATGAATACCTCTATCATCACAAGGCCAATTTGTATAAACTTCATAACATTTTGTACCAGCAGTTTCACCATTAGCATTACAACTATTTAAATAAGTGAAATTTTTACCATGTTCTGTTGTACAAGTGGAAGAATTCTGGCAATGTGTTCCACAACCGTTATCAATATTATTACCAGATATTACGCAACCGCTACTAATAGGTAATTTAGTAACCCCACCACCTGTAGTACCTATCAAACTAGTATTTCCTTTATTAGAAGCAAGTCTTAATGCTTTATAATTACTACTACTTGCACTTAAAAAAGCATAATCTTTGGAATTAGTTTTGGAAGAATAGGAAACATTTTTACCATAAATTTTACTATAACATGAATTAATACAATTTTGAGTATAAGTACCACCATCACAAGTATTAACACAATTATCAAAATCTTCATTTGGCCCAGCACCATCTTCACCCTTGTGTTTAGCAGGTCCACCCCAACACTCTACACTATAATTACAGTTGGGTAAATATTTAGGTTCTGAAATTTTAATTGGCGTACAAGTTCTATTTACTACAAACTTAGCACTATAACCAAAACCTTCGCCAGCTTTTACGGCCTTTGGATCATCATATTCAACTGATATTGTTTCTGTACAAAAAGCTTTCCAATAAGTCCCAGTTCCTGAAATATCTAAAAATCCTGTTTTGGTACTAAAACCTAATTGTTGATTTATCGTACTACTATTATTTTTAAACAAACAAGTAAAATTGTTAGAAGTATCTACTTTTGTTTCCAACATAGCATGTATTTTATTTACTTCTTCTATTTTAGTTAAAATATTATTACGAATAGTAGCTAATTCATTATATTGAATGGTATCACTATCACAATCTGATACCATAATTCTTTCAACTGAATCACTTGCATACTTACTGCGGAAGCTAGTACATATACTGTCATTATACATTGGATTAGGAACAGTAGATGGAACTGCACCCATAATATATCCTAATCTTTCACCATTACATCCATCAGATGCATCAGCTAAGTAAAAAATGAAATAAAATTCTGTACCTGGAGAAAAATAAATTCCATTATCTACATCACTCGTACTATAATTACGTAATACACTATTAGGAAGCCCTGTAGTACTATTAATGTTAAATTTAGAAACACCATTTTTATCAGTTACTTTATTAACTAATTTAGCAGATACTTTTCCTTTAAAATTATTAGGAACTGAAAAAGTCACCTTATATTGATTAAGAGAAGATACATATTCAATTTTCATGCCACTCTGCATCTTCTTTACAACATCGTAACTAGCATCACTTGGACAAATATAAAATTCATAGTGATTGGTGTCTCTATTATTAATTTTGCAAGAAAGTGCCTGAGATTCTACTTTAAATTGATATTCATTCTTACATTCATTAGTTGTTTCCATAATTGGTTTGTTACCGGCATCAAACATCAGATTACCAGAACTATCTTTTTTTTGTTCTTGCTTTAAGCAATTATCACCAACGCCACTACAATAACATAAAGCTGGATACTTACCATTTCCTTCAATATCTTGGTATGTAATAAAGAATGGAATAACTTTGCTTCCTTTAGATTTTATTTTATAAAAGTTAGATCCTTCATTAGTATTAATACAAATTTCATTATCATCAGTACTTCTTGCATTTACTAAATTAGGACATAATATAAATATAATTAGTATGAAAATCATATGTTTTAATATTTTATCTTTATACACAAGTAAACCTCCTATCTTATTTAATTATATCATAGTTTTCATTAGTGTAAACGGAATATTTTTTTATTTTTTCGTTTTTTCTAACCTCTCTAGCATCTATTCGAAACTGGGTTTTACCATTTAATCCAAAATACCTTGTACAAGTAATTAAAGAAATAAGGTGATCACTACTATCAACCTCAACATCAAAATCATACAAACTATTTTTTTTAGTTTCTTTAATATAATGTTTTACTAAACTTTCATCAGTAATTCCAGTACCATCTTCTTCATTTAAAGAATAAAAACCAATTGCATAAATTTTATAAAGGTGATCTTCTCCATCGTAAGTATACTGAATATATAAATTTTCTTTAGCAAAATCTTCATATACAAATCCCATTAAAGGTTCAAATCTAGTATGTCCTTCTGCATTAATTAATGGATTACTTGATACGTTTAAAATATTATGACCATAAATAACTTCACGATTTTGTTTTTTCTCATAATAATTAGGACGCCAAAGATAATCAATCCCACTATCATAAGCAGAAGGAGTTTCCATAATTACAGGATAATCAATATTAGTTCCTTGGACTTGTATCCATCCAACCGTCTTACTATCTTCAATCACATAACTACTTGTTTGTTTAACTCTAGAATCAGGTTGATAATAAGCTTGGCTCTTCTTTAAAAAAAGAAAGAAAAAAAGACTACCAATAAATATAATAGATAAAAACATTAAAAATACAAATAACAGAATCTTTTTTTTCATTGCACACCTCTTTACTATACTAGTAGTATATCAAAAAAAAAGAGAAAAGACTAGCATTTCTACTTAATAACATAAGGATTTAAACTAGTTCCTTTTCCACTTTTTATTTTAGTATTTTTAGAAACATAAAATTGTATCTTAAAACCATTAGAGTTATATAAACTTCCAGAATCAATAGTAAATGTTTTACCATTGCTACTATTAATCATAAATGCATGCTTATCATCAACATAATCAAGTAACCAGTAACTAGCTTGACCTATCATTTGCTCATTAGTAGCAGAAAACATTTCATAACTAGCTGGAATACTAACTTTAGTTTTAAATTTACTAGCCAAATATTCTGAGTATTTTTTATTAGCTTCATAAGTAGGTAATAAAAATTCATGAGATACAATCAAACTATCATCAATAAAATCTAAATGTTGATGGTTTAACTGATAGGCAATGTTTCCTTCTTTACTTGGATCAAATTTTAAAATTTTATCTTCATTTTCATAACTAGAGTAAATAAAGTTACCTGTTGTGTTGTTTTTTAAATAACCAGTTGAAGTTAATCTAATATTACCATCTTTATCGATATCACTAATACGAAAACTCATTCCAAAGTATAAAACATGTTCACCAATTAATCGTGTATTTAATAAATCATTGTTAGAAGCTTCTTTATAATCACCTAAACGATATGGATTATTGATACTACCATTACCTGAT
>CAJMQX010000073.1 GCA_905215635.1 uncultured bacterium
GGAAAACATATATTTATTAATCTTTTATATCTATTTTTACAACTTACATTGTTTTGTAATAGATAAAAATATTGTCTTGTCATTGCTTTTAAATTAGCATATAAATCCTTTTTAGATAAATCGTGATATTCTACTTCATTTACAAAAAACAACTTTGCTAATCTATAACAATCCTTTTTATCCGTTTTAGTTTTTCTAATAGTATCATAATTGTTTTTAGTAGTTAAACTATTAATAACTAAGGTGTTAAATCCATTTTCTTTAAAATATCTTTCTACTGGTAAATGATATGTACCTGTTGATTCCATAAATACTGTTAGATTTTGTGGATTAATTTCTTTTATTTCTTCTTTTACTTTTTCAAAATCCTCTAAATTATGATTTATTTCTTTCGTATCAATAAATATCTCTCCATCACTATTCATAAGCATTATCATACTTTTATTTTTAGCAACATCTACACTTAATACTGTTTTCAAAATTATTCACCTACTTTCTTTTTGAACTTAAGTCTTTTACCTCTACTATTATTTCATCATGCTTGTTATATAGAGTCTATTGCCCTCACTATCTAAAACTAAATTAATAATAGGAATAAAAGTCGAACCGTCAAGTTGTTAGATTCAAAGACCTCTGTAATTTGATGTTCTAACTTAAATTCTTTGTAAATAATTTTACAACCAAAAAAATTAGATGTAAACTCATTTATTTACATCTAACAGTATACATGACTATCTAATATTAATAGCAAATCATCAACCGTGAAATCTAATTTTTGATATTGTTTTTGTTCTAATAGTTTTTTATTTAAATCAGTTTTCTTGTATTCTATACTTTTTATTTCATTGTCAAAATCTTCAATTTTTAAAATTCCTTTAATATATGCTGATTTAATTCTATCTAATTGTTTATCTAATTCTTTAAGTTCCTTATTTATTAAATCTGTGTTATCTTCTAATTTAGATTTAATAAATGGAGTGTAATAGTTATTCATTAATTCTTCTTGTTTTTGTATTTCTAAAATATAATCAAACATTAATTCTTCAATTTCATTTTCATTAAAATATTCTTTGCAACGCTCACATTTATAATAATAGTATTTATTACCATTCTTTTTAGTTGTAGCAGAGCCACCTAGAAAACATCCACATTTAGAACATTTAAGTTTACTAATAAATAGATAAGTTGCTGTTCTTTCATAATGTCTTGAATTTCTTAATTTTTGTTCTTGGCAATTTTCCCATTTTTCTTTTGATACTATAGGTTCAACAACATTTTCATAATAAGTAGGTTTCTTTGTTCTTTTCCCATGAATATAATCTCCCTTATAAAGTTCATTATGTAATGTCTTTTGAATAGTAGAGTCATACCAATTTGTTCTTCCTAAAACATGCTCCTCATTAAATAAATTAGATATAGTTTGATAACTTTTACCTTCTAAATATAAATCAAATATTCTAATTACAATATCTTTTGTTAAAGGATCTGGAACAAGTTTTTTATTGACTCTTTTAAATCCTAAAGGCGTAGTATTTGGAATGTGACCTGATTTAATAGCACCTGCCATTCCAAATTTAGTCCTTTCAGGACATTTTCCTATTTCATTTTGAGATACACTTGTCACAATTCTCATTACCATTCTACCATTTGAAGTAGTGGTATTTGATTCATCTGCTAAACAATCAATATCACAATCATAATCATTAACAGTTTTCATTAACTTTTCAATATCAAATACTGAACGAGTTAATCTATCTAATTTAAACGCTACAATAACATTAATCTTTTTATCTCTAACATCTTTCATCATTTCTTGATATGCAGGTCTATTATCGTTTTTAGCACTTATTCCAGCATCTTTATATACCTTTAATACTTCATATCTTTTAAACTGACAAAACTCTCTTAATCGTTCTTCTTGTTCTCCTAAACTAAATCCTTCTCGAGCTTGATCTTCTGTTGATACTCTTATATACATACCAGCAATTTTCTCTTCTTCATTCATATTTTTACCTCTCTTTCCACAAAAAAGAGGAGACAAAAGCACTAGTTCAAACTAATAACTTTGACTCCTCTTGAAATAACTTTATAATTCTTATTTAAATGATTTATGTATTTGACCATAGATGTACCTCGCTTTCTAATAAAAGACGGATACTGCTTGTCATTTATTGGTTATTTATAATATCACTTTAAATTTAAATGTCAATGGTTTTAGTTTAATTTAATGTATTGTTCAAAATCTTTAAATTGAATTTTTTTAGAAAATCCATTTATATAAATATCATCACATTCTTCAAACATTAGGTAGTCAATATTATTAATAGTTATTATATGTGGTTTAACATAAGCAATATTAGAATTAACTATATTAATTACATTACCATTTTGATAAGTAGGTTTAACACAAGCAAATCTGCATATCATATCGACTTTCTTTTTTAATTTATCACTTATTATAAGTTCTTTTGTTTCAATATTTAACATATATAATCACTCATCCTTTCATAATTTAAGTACAAAAAAACCAACTATTTCTAGTTAGTCTGTATTACTTAAACTTGAAAAGTTCGAGTTTCCTATCAATCTGGTGCTGAAAGCAGGAATTGAACCCGCAACCTACTGATTACGATTCAGTTGCTCTACCAATTGAGCTATTTCAGCAGAAAAAAGAGAATTATTCTTCTACTTTAAATTCTTCTAAAGTACCATTCTCTTTCAATATTTTATTTACTTTTTCTGTTGCTTTATTTAATTTATCTGAGCATTCTTTAGCTAATTTCATCGCTTTAGTATATTTATCTATTGCTTCATCTAAATTAACTTCTCCACTCTCAAGTTCTTTTACTATTACTTCTAATTCTCTAATTTTAGCTTCAAAATTATTTTCATTCTTTTCCATACTTCACCTCTAAAACTTTAGCATTAATCATACCATCTTTTAAATTAATATTAATCATATCATCATTCTTAACTTTCTTTATATCACTAAGAACTTTATCATCCATCTTAACAATTGCATATCCTCTTTTAATAGTATTCATTGGATTAAGTACTTCTAATTTATTTATTAAATGTGCTAATCCTTGTTCTTTAAATTTATACAATATTTCCGGATTAGTAAGTACATAACTATTAATATTTTTATTTAATCTAACTCTTGTATTATCAAGAATTAATTTCATTTCTTTATTTAATTTATCTATTAAAAAATCTAAACTTTGTTCTTTTATTTCATACATTGCTGTTGGTTTCTTTAAAACATAACTATTAATTAAACTATTCAAACTCTGACGTCTTGTATCAATATAACTATTAATACTAATAGTACTTCTTGATACTACATTATCTAAATAAGTTTTAATAGTATCTATATTAGGAACCGCAAGTTCTGCTGCCGCTGTAGGTGTTGGAGCTCTTAAATCTGCTACAAAGTCTGCTATTGTAAAATCTATTTCATGACCTACAGCACTAATTACTGGTACTTTTGAATTATATATAGCTCTTGCTACTATTTCTTCATTAAAAGGCCATAAATCTTCAATAGAGCCTCCACCTCTACCTACTATAAGTGTATCTATATCATAAGTATTAGCAAGTTCTATATTCTTAACAATATCCTTAGCAGCATCTGCTCCTTGAACTAAAGAAGGAAATAATATTGTCTCACATATAGGAAATCTTCTTTTAATAGTAGTTAAAATATCTCTAATAGCAGCTCCTGTACTAGCAGTTACTATTCCAATTCTTCTTGGAACTTTAGGAATTTTCTTTTTTTTATCTTGATCAAATAATCCTTCAGCAGCTAATTTCTTCTTTAGTTTTTCAAATTCTATATATAAATTACCTACACCATCTTCACTCATCTCATCTACATATATTTGATAAGCTCCTGTAGCTTCATATACTGAAATCTTTCCACATACTAATACTTTCATTCCATCTTTTGGTTCAAATTTTAATCCATTAGCTTGATATGAAAACATTACTGCATTTAATCTACTTCCTTCATCTTTCAAAGTAAAATATAAATGTCCTCTAGTATGTGCTTTAAAATTAGATATTTCTCCTTTAATATATACTTTTCTTAAGAAAATATTATCATCAAATATTCCTTTTATATAATTATTTAACTGACTAATTGTAATGTATTCTTTATCCATATTACACCTGTATTTAATTATTTTTCTTTACTATGATATACCTTATCTAAAACCCCATTAATCATTTTACATACTTTATCATCAGAATATTCTTTACTAAGTTCAATTGCTTCATCTATACAAGTAATATCAGGAGTGTCTGTATTCATTATTTCATATATTCCCATTCTAAGAATAGCTTGATCAGTATATCCTAATCTATTTATATCCCAATCTTCTAGATATTTATTAGCTATTTCATCTATTTTCTTTTTATTTTCTATTACTCCACTTACAATTCCTTCAATAAATTTATTCTTCTCTTCTATCTGTTCTGAAATTATATCATTTATTTTATATTCTATATTATTATTATCATATAAGAAAGCTTGATATAATATTGTCATTGCTTTATATCTTTGTTCATGTCTTGTCATTATACATCACCCACTCCTTAATAATAATATCACAAAAAGTTAACCTTGTCACAACTTTATAGAAAAAAACTGAATATTTTTTCTAAATGTTCAGTTTATTTACAACTATCATCATATTCCATACTTTCTATTACTAAAGTATTTATATTTTTCTCTACTTTAACTATTTTCTTTTTGAATTCTTCATCAAAATTTCCTTTTAAATATCCCATATCTATAACATTTTTTAATGTAACACA
>CAJMQX010000074.1 GCA_905215635.1 uncultured bacterium
TACCAGTAGATTGGTATAAAGAATTTAATAATACTTTTAATCCGAATGATAATTATCTAACTAATATTAGTAATAATAATATATTTAATGGAAGTAATTTAGCTAATCCAAAGACAGCACTTGATAGAGGAAACTTGTTTAATAATTTATATGATCCATATAAGAATTATCGTTATAGAGAATTAAAAGCTATGAATAAGAAGGAAGAATTACTTTATAATTTACTTAAATATAAGTTTGTTACTAATGAGATAGCACTTTATTTAGATGTACATCCTAATGATGTGGAGATGATAAAATTATATAATAATTATCTTCAAGAAGAAAAGAAGGCATGTAATGAATATGAGAAGAATTTTGGACCTATTACGTTAGATAGTAATTATTTAAATGGTAATAGTTGGAATTGGACTATGAATAACTGGCCTTGGGAGGGAACTAGATAATGTGGAAATATGTTAAAACTTTACAGTATCCAATTAATATTAGTAAAAAAGACTTGAAGATGGCAAAATATTTAGTTACACAGTATGGTGGAGCTAATGGAGAATTAGCAGCAGCATGGAGATATTTAAATCAAAGATATACAATGCCTGATGATAAAGGAAAAGCATTACTAACAGATATTGGAACAGAAGAACTTGCTCATGTAGAAATGATTTCTACTATGATATATCAACTTATGAAAGATGCTACCTTAGAAGAATTAAAAGAAGCAGGACTTGCTAGTCATTATGCAGAACATGGTAAAGGGTTATATCCAACCGATGCTAACGGAGTTCCTTTTACAGTAGCATACTTTGCTACAACAGGAGATCCATTAGCAGATTTATCTGAAGATATGGCAGCAGAACAAAAAGCAAGAGCGACATATGAAAATTTAATTAACCTAACTAGTGATCAAGATGTAATAGATGTATTATTATATTTAAGACAAAGAGAAATAATTCATTTTGAGAGATTTAAAGAATTATATGATGAGTATAAACAAAAAGGATATAAATAGAATAAAACTACATATTTAAGATAAAACTTAGATATGTAGTTTTAATTGACTAATAGATAAAAATTAAATATAATTATCTAGAGGTGTATTATGAGACTTAAAAATGTTAAAGGAGCTAATGAAATAATTATTAGGGGGAAATATTTTATTAATAATCCTTATGAGAATATTGGAATATGGAATAAAGTATTTGATAATGATAATAGTAAAATTTATATAGAGATAGGTATGGGTAAAGGAGATTTTATTATAGAGAATGCTAAGAGATATCCAGATATTAATTTTATAGGAATAGAGAAATACGATAGTGTAATAGTTAGAGCAATACAGAAATCTAATGAATTAGAACTTAATAATCTTAAAATTATTAGAATAGATGCTTTAGAATTAGATAAAATATTTAACCATGAAATAGATATGATATATTTAAATTTTTCAGACCCTTGGCCTAAAGATAGACATGCTAAAAGAAGACTTACTAGTCCAGTATTCTTAAATATTTATGATAAAATATTTAAGAATGAGGGGCATATAATAATGAAGACTGATAATATAAATTTATTTAATTATTCATTAGAAAGTTTAGAAGAGAATGGATATGTTATTAAGAATATGACTAATGATTTAGATTGTTTTAAGGAAGATAATATTATGACAGAATATGAAAGAAAGTTTAATAAATTAGGAGTTAAAATTAATAGATTAGAAGGAATAAAAGATATTAATAAGATAAAAATTCAATAAATGTAATAAATTTGTTGAATTTTATTTTATAGTATGATAAAATTATGATATAAGTATAGAATATAGAGGAGGTAATATTATGGCCTTTGGAAAAAAGATAAAAGAAATAATGACTGATGAAGAAGCTAATGAAGATTCATATTATACAGCAGAAAATATGACAATGACAGGTGGTACTGGAAAGATGATTTTACTTGAACCTAGAGCTTTTTCAGAAAGCCAACAAATAGCTGATCACTTGAAAAAGAGAAATACAGTAGTTGTTAATATGAAAAGAGTTACTTCAGAACAAGCTAAAAGAATTATAGATTTTTTATCAGGAACAGTATATGCAATTGGTGGAGATTTACAAAAAATAGGAGTAGGAATATTTCTTTGTACTCCTAAGAATATAAATGTTGAAGGTTCTATTTCAGATGAAGATAATAATAAAAAACAAGAAGAGATAGAAAACTAATGGTGAAACATGAAAAGATTTAGTATTGTAGAACACGGTTATGATATAGATGAAGTTAATAGATTTATCGATATTGTAATAGAAAGATTAGAGAAACTTAATACTGAAAATGCAGCTTATGCCGCTAAACTAGAAAAATTAAATCAAAAATTAAGAGAACAAAATAATAACTATGATGTTAATAAATTAGAGAAGGCTATCTTAGCAGTACAAGAGACTACTGATAGAATGAAAGAAGTATCTAAAGAAGAAGCTAGAATGATAGTAGAAGAAGCTAAAAGTAATGCTAATTCAATAGTACATGAAGCTTTAATTAGAGCAGAAAAAGTAGAACAAGAAAGAATACTATTAGAGAAGAATATGAGAGTATATAAAGAAAGAGTAAAATCTTTATTAGAAGCTCAATTAAAAATAGCAGATGATTTAGATAAGATAGAACTTTAATAGATAGAGTATTATGAAGATATAAGACTAATTTACATTTAGTCTTTTTTTGTGTATAATTAGATTGAGGTGTTATTATGAAGTATTTTATGACATTTTCTTATGATGGAAGTAATTTTTCAGGATATCAAAAACAACCTAGAGAAAGAACTGTTCAAGCATGTTTAGAAAATGCACTAAAAGAAATAAATGGGGGAAAAATAGTTAGCGTATGTGCATCAGGAAGAACTGATGCCGGAGTACATGCTATTAATCAGAAAGCACATTTTGAAATAGATAAGAAAATAGAAACAGATAAACTTCTTAGAGGAATTAATTCTTTATTACCAGAAGATATATATGTTAAAAGTATAAAAGAAGTGAGTGATGATTTTCATGCTAGATTTAATGCTATAGGAAAAGAATATATTTATATTATTAATATGGGAGAATATAATCCACTTGAGAGAAATTATGTATATCAATATGGGAAAAGACTTGACCTTAGTGCAATGGAAAGAGGACTTAAATATTTAGAAGGAGAACATAATTTTAAATCTTTTACAAAGAGTACTGATGAGATAGAAGATTATGTTAGAAAGATAAGTCAAACTTCAATAGTTAGAGATAGTAAGGATATGAATAAGATTATTATTACTTTTGTAGGTACTGGTTTTCTTAGATATATGGTTAGAAATATGGTAGGACTTATTATAGAGATTGGTGAAGGTAAGAGAAAACCTGAAGATATTATAAGAATACTTAAGGAAGAAGATAGAACCTTGGCCGGTAAGACAGCACCGGCGTGTGGTCTCTATTTGAGAAATGTATTCTATTAACTTGATTTATTTGCTTAAAAGTAGTAAAATGTTTGTAGGAGGTAATTATGAAGAAAAGTGATTTTATATTAATAGGGATAGTGTTAGTTATAGTAGTTATAGCAATATTTTCTACTAAAGGTACAGAAGCAAGTGATCCAATTGAATATCCACTTACATTAACAGGAGAAGTTGGATTACATCAAATTACTTATGCAGATTATGAAGAAATGGTTTATAATGACAAAGCATTTGTAGTTATTATAGAAAGAGCAGGATGTGGATATTGTCAAAAATATATGCCAATAGTAGAAGAATATGCAAATGAAAAACAAATTCCTGTTACTTATATAGATACAGATACATTAACAGAAGAAGAATTTAACAAACTAAATACACAAAATGCATACTTGAAGAAAAATCCTAGATGGGGAACACCAACAACACTTATGATGGTTGGAAAGAGGGTAGTAGGTTCTATTGGTGGTTATGTAGAAAAAGATAAAGTAGATGAATTCTTTAAAGATAAAGTTGTAATGGGAGAATAATATGAGTAATACATATAAGTTAGCTAAAGATTTTATGAAGAAATACCCGATGACAGTAGCATGGAGAATAAAGAAACATTGTGATATTATAGATAAACATTTAAATCCTGGAGAAAAAATATTATATCTTTTCTTAGGACAAAAAAATGATAGAGCAGTAGACCTTGTTAATACTAATGTTATAGCTTTTACTAATAAAAGAATAATGGTAGGAACTAAGAGAGTAGTATTTGGATATTTCTTTAAATCAATAACACCTGATATGTATAATGACTTATCAGTATCTAAAGGAATTATTTGGGGAAGAATAGTTATAGATACAATAAAAGAAGTTATTACTATTACAAACGTAGATGTAAGAGCATTAGATGAAATAGAAACTAATATTACAGAAATAATGATTAAAAATAAAAAAGAATATAATTCTAATATGAAGAAAAAAGAAAGTACTAAATAAGTATTTTCTTTTATTATGAGTCTTTTTTAAAAAACTATCATATCTTATTATGGGAGTGATTAAATTGTATGATACATATGTAGTAGTTAAAGGAGATACAATTGATAGTATTTCTTCTAAATATAATACTTCTCCAGAAGTGTTATATCAACTTAATGGATATGAATTTAGTTTAGAACCGGGAATGACCTTGATAGTACCTAGAGTAACTAGTAAGTATTTTGATTATTATACTGTTAGTAAAGGAGATACTTTATATCAGATAGCTACCAATAATAAAATAGATCCT
>CAJMQX010000075.1 GCA_905215635.1 uncultured bacterium
TCTTCAAAAGTATTATATCTAAGTAATCCTATAACTTTAGTATCAAAATATTCTTCTAATGTACCAGGATCTTTATGAAATCTTATTTTATCTCCAAGAGATATCTTTTGTCTTTTTTCATCATTTAATCTTATTTCTATTCTTTTAGTACCATTTAAAATAAAATCATAATATTTTGGTCTTAATTTCATTTCGTGCATATTATCACTTCCTTATATTTATTTTTGACATATTTCTAATATTTTTTTCATAGTATTAGCAGTTCTTATAGTTATTTTATCTTTTATATCAGTACTAGCTGTTTTAACCCACCAATTAGATTTTCTATAATTATTTAGTTCAAATGACCAAAATATACAGTTATTATATTCTTCTATTTGTTCAAGGCCTTCTTTTGGTAAACCAATCGTATTATATACTTCTTCATATTTAGTTGGAGGAATTATAAATATTAAATTATCATATATTTCTTTATTGGTACTACCCCACCACTTAGGACTATTATTTAGAATATTTTCTAGTTCTTTATCTGTAGTTATATAGACTGGTATATCAAGTAAAAATTTAGTTTTTATAAGAGTATGAATATTATCCATGATAGTTTCTTTATTATCTATATTACATTCAAAGATGATGTTTCCACTATTAAGATAAGTAGATACATTTTGATAGTTATTTTCTTCTAGAAGTTTTTTTAGTTCTGACATAGATGTTTTATTTTTACCACTAATATTTATTCCTCTTAGTAAAGCAATATATTTCATATGATACCTCTATTCTATTTTTGACAGTGGGGGCAATAATATGTACCACGACCATTTACAGTTATTTTAATTATTTTATTTTTACAATTAGGACAAGGATCTCCTGCTTTACCGTGTACTAACAATTCTTGTTGAAAATGTCCAGTGACGCCATCAACAGCAGTATATGAATGAATGGTAGAGCCTCCTAGGAAGATAGATTTTTCTAATATTTCTTTAGTATATTTGATGATATCAGATAAATTTTTATTAGTTAGATTAGAGCCATATTCTTCTGGGTTTATGTGAGATAAGAATAATATTTCATCAGCATAGATATTACCTATACCAGTAATTATTTCTTGATCTAGAAGAAGAGTTTTAATAGCTTTCTTTTTATTTAGTTTTTCTTTTAAGTAAGTGATAGTTAAGTCTTCATCCCAAGGCTCTTTACCTAATTTATTTAGAGGACTATTTATATCATTTATGTCTTTTAAGAGATACATTTTACCAAATTTACGAGTGTCATTATAGATAAGATTTTCATGATTATCTAAATTAAATATGACGTGATCATGTTTTGTTAATGGAGTACTCTCTTCTTTGATAAAGTATTTCCCTTCCATTCTTAAGTGTGAGATAAGAACATAATCATCTAGATGAAAGATTATGAATTTACCTCTACGAGATAAGTCTTTAATTGTTTGATTAGCTATTTCTTTTATGAATGTTTCTTTATCAGGATATGCAATGATACCAGTCCATAAGACACGACATGATAAGATACGTCTTCCTTTTACTTTTTTCTTTAATCCATTTTTTACAGTTTCTACTTCAGGTAGCTCTGGCATATGTAATCACTTCCTCTTATAATGTAGTTAAGATATTTTTTAACTACTTTTTATTTTATTTAAATTTTTGTTAAATAATTCTTTCCATGATGAATTAAATATAATATTTATTTAGCATCATACCAATTAGTACCAAACTCAATATCTACTTCTAGAGGGACATTTAGTTTGATGGTATGTTCCATAATATCTTTAACTAGTTTTTCGATGATATCTTTTTCTTCGTTTATAACATTAAAGATAAGTTCGTCATGTACTTGAAGAAGCATGGTACTTTTTAGATTATTTTTGGTTATGGCTTCATCTATTTCTATCATAGCTTTCTTTAAGATATCAGCACTACTACCTTGAATTGGCGTATTTAGTGCCATACGTTCTCCCATACTTCTTTGCATATAGTTAGAACTAGTTAATTCTTCGATAGTTCTTTTACGGTTCATGATAGTTTTGACATAGCCATTTTTGTGGGCTTCTTCAATTTCTTTATTCATATAATCTTTTATACCAGGATAGGTCGTGAAATATGTTTCTATAAATGATTTTGCTTCTTTTGGAGATATTCCTAAGTCTTCAGCAAGACCATATGGGCTTATTCCATAAAGGATACCGAAGTTTACAGCTTTTGCTTGACGACGCATATTTTTAGTTATGGCATAATCTGGTACTTTAAAGATATCCATAGCAGTTTTTGTATGTATATCTAGATGATTATTGAAAGCATCAAGTAATTCAGGAACATTAGATAAGTGAGCAAATATTCTTAATTCTATTTGTGAATAATCTGATGACATGATAAGAGAATTAGGTTCTGGAATAAAGGCTTTTCTAATTAATTTACCATATTCATTTCTAACGGGAATGTTTTGAAGATTAGGTTCTATTGAGGATAAACGGCCTGTTCTAGTTATGGCTTGGGTATAGATAGTATGAATTTTTCCATCAGGAGATATGGTATTAATAATACCTTCAATATATGTTGTATATAGTTTACTTAGAAGTCGATACTCTAAGATTAGTTTTATGATTGGATACTCAATTAGTTTACCTAGGACATTGGCATCAGTGACATAACCTGTTTTATTTTTCTTAGCATGAGGAAGTTTTAACTCATCAAAGAGAACTTCTCCTAGTTGTTTGGGGGAAGAGATATTGAATTCATGACCTGCTAGGTTATAGATATCTTTACTAATTAGTTCCATTTTTATTTTGATATCTTCTTTCATATCTTCTAGTATTTTTTTATCTACAGAGATACCATTTAATTCCATTTTAGCTAATACAGTTGATAAGGGAAGTTCTATATTATTGTATAAATCTAGGGCATCATTTTCTATTAATTCATCTTTTAGTGTACTAACGGTATTATGGATAAACTTTGCTATCATGACACTTCTTTTTTGATTGGCTTCTTTGGCACTATTATTTTTATCATATAATGGAATGTTATAATTAAGAGAGTTTGCTAAATATGCAGGATCATCTTTTAGGGAATAATTTAATAAGTATGCTGCTAACATAGTATCAAAGGTACATACTGGTACGTAAAAGTTATTTCTTGTAAATATAGAATATAATTTTTTATAGTTATAAGTATAGATATTAATATTCTTTAAGAAATCAGTATTAGTTAGATCAGAACCTTTAATATATATTTTAGTAGTATCATTATAGATACTTAGACCAATGATGTTAGCTTTATGATAATTTTCGTTATCTAGTTCTAGATCTATAGATACATCAGCATTAAGAGAGATAGTACTTGGATCAGTTATTACTTGATAAGAGATATCTTCTTCTTTATGTGTATTCATAGTAGTCTTTTTTAGAAGAGAATGAAAGTCTAGATCATTAAAGATATTGATTAGTTCTTCAGTATCTTCATGGTCATATTTGATATTGTCGAACGAGGTATCGATGGGAACTTCACGATAGATAGTAGCTATATCATATGACATATAGGCCATTTCTTTGTCACGAACTAGTTTGTCATGATTAGCTCCTTTGATAGAGTCAAGATTTTCATAGACACCATCTAGAGTACGATATGTTTGGAGAAGTTTTATGGCGGTTTTTTCTCCGATACCTTTTACTCCAGGGATGTTATCTGAGGCATCTCCCATAAGAGATTTTAAATCAACCATACGTGGTGGTTCTAGGCCATAGGTATTAAAGAAGACTTCTTTGTTCATACGGATATAGTCTTTTTGTTTTAATAATTTTACATCAACATCATCACTGATTAGTTGGAGTAAGTCTTTATCACTACTAACTATAGTACCTACAAAGTCAGGTTCTTCATCTATTTTTTTAGCAAATGTTCCTATAATATCATCGGCTTCATAACCAGCTAATTCAAAATATTTAATACCCATAGCATTTAGAATTTTCTTAGCTACAGGGAATTGTTTTTTTAAGTCATCTGGAGTTTCATCACGTTTACCTTTATAATAATCATATTTTTCATGGCGGAAAGTTTTACCAATATCAAAGGCTACCATGATATATTCAGGGGATTCTTCATTAATTATTTTATTCATCATGTTCACAAAGCCGAATAAGGCATTAGTAGGAAAACCTTCTTTATTTGTCATCATACTACCAGAATATAGAGTAGCATAATAGCTTCTGAACATTAAATTATTACCATCTACAAGTATTACTTTCTTCATATGTATCACATCCTTATATATATGATATCATAAATTAGGGGTAAATTAAAAGAGCAACATTTGAAATTGCTCTATTTTATTAGAATTATTCCACAATATATGGATCTTCCATAGTACCAGTACCTGATGTAATTAGCATTCTTGATTTTAGATATAATACTGGTCTTATATTTAATTCTTCTTCTTGACTAGATGCTTTTATAGTAGATGATACTGAATATATTTTAGTATTTGTATTTGTATCTAATACTTTTTCTTGATTATCTTCAGTTATTTCTTCATATACTCTAGTATTTGTCCAACTAGGTCCATCATAGAAATTTAGATAGTTATTATTTAGACATTGTTTATCATAATCAGATATTTTATTTTTAGTGCAAGATGAAGCATTAATATAGTCTGATAATGATATGATATTTGCAAATAATTTTATTTCTTCAGAGAAGTAATTTATTTGATTTAGATTAAGTTCTAG
>CAJMQX010000076.1 GCA_905215635.1 uncultured bacterium
CAACTAGGATTTAAATAAATATCTTTTTACTGTCTACTTTTTATTGACAAGTTCATAAACTAGATTGTTTACAAATCTTTATTTATTAATATTATTATTTTACTGCTTGAAAGTATCTAAAAGCTTCATATCCTAAAAATATACAAGCTGCTAAGAAGAACGTAATAACTATTACTGTAAAGAACTTATTATTAGCAAATCCTCCGTTTTTTAGAGTACTTTTTGAAGTATTAACTGTTTCAATTTTTTTATCTTCTTCTACTGGTGTAGTTAAATTTGCTGGCTTAACTTCATCAACTCCAAATTCTCTTATAGGTTTTACATCTTCAACAGGAACTACCTTTAAAACATCTGTTTCTTCTAATGCTTCATTTAAGTTTGTTTCTTTTGAACCATCAAACACCAATTTATTATCTTCTTTTGGTAATTCTACTGAAGATTTAGGTGCTTCAGGCAATACTGGATTAATAATTGGTTTAATTTCAGGTACAACAGGCTCAGGAATAACTGGCTCTGGCATTACTGAAACTTCTTCTTTTTTAGGAAGTGGTTGCAATGGCGTTGGTAAAATTGGTACTATTTTAGGAACTTCCTTTACTTTTTCAGACACTACAGCCTTATCTATATTAGGAACTTCTAATTTAACTTCATCAGTAACTGGCATAACACTAGGACTATCATTAGAAGTAACTGGTTCTAATATATTAGGAATATCTAATTTAATATCTTTAATAGTCATTGTATTTACCGGACCAACTTCAGGTTTTACTTCTTCTTTTGGTTCTGAAATATTAGGAACAACAAAAGTAGGTTTTACATCTGCTACTGGTTCTTCCTTCTCTTTTTGACTAAAATCTACATCATAAAAATCCTTTGCTACTTTAGAAACAGACTTCTTAACAGTAGTAATATAAGTCTTACGTACATTGATATTTTGTTCTCTATTAATTAAAGCAGAAGTAACAACTATCTTCTTTCCATTTAAAACTATTTCTTTAGAAGATAATTTATCACTTTCATTATCGATAGCATATGTAATTAATTCTTTTACTAAATTAGAAATACTTTCTTTCTCCATAGTATCTTCTATATTCATTAAATTAGAAGTATTATCTATATTTTTAATTAGTTTAGAAACAAAGACATTATCATTTTCATTATCTCTTTCTATAACATATACTATATAATCACTACCCATTACATCAATAGGACAAACTACATCAGCTATACGATCAATACCATGTTCATCTACAATTTTTATATTCTTACTTTCCATATTTCCTCCTACGTAAACAATAGGTATAACCATTGTCTACACTCCTACTATTAAAGTAAGTATATCATAAAAAACAGATATATTCAAGAAAAATCTTACATAATGAACCAAAAGACCACAATTTATTTAAAAATTAAAACATTCTTATATTAGTCAATTTTTCTACATTAACTATCTAAAAATGTTTTAATATTTTTAACAATTATTAAGCAATTTAATTCTAATCATTTTATTATCTTAATTTTGATTATTTTTATTATTTAATTCTTTTACTAGTTCTAATTTTTTACTATTTTGTTTCTCTTTTTCTAACATCTTCTTACGCATTATTTCTATTTTAATTTTATTACCAAGAATTTTATTTTCCATATCATTAATTTTTCTAATTACTTCTTCATATTCTAAAAAATCACCTTGATATTTTTTAAACTCTTCATTATATTTTATTTTTAAATTAACTATATCTTCTAATGTTCCATCAACTATTCTAGAAGTATAATCAAGATCATTGATTACCCCACTAATTATACCTGAATAATCAATAGCACTATATACTCTTTTTCTATTTTCTTCCCATTCCATATTATTATATAAATTACCTACTACGTTTTTAGTAATAAGTGTTTCTGTAGCAATTGATGGAATAACTCCTTTTAATGGACTTAACATAAGTAATCCAACGTACTTAAATGAATTAAACAAAAATTGATTAAAGCCCTTAAGTCTATAATTAACTTCTTCATAAGAATCTATTTTAGCAATTTTACTATCTAAATCATTCAAAAATTCATTCTGATTTTTAACAAAGCTATTATATTCTTCGTTAGTTATACTAATATTATAGACATCACTCTTAAGTTTATCAAAATCTATATCACGTTCTTTTAATAATTCTAGTTGTGTTTCTTTATAATCTTCAAACTTAGAAGTATCTTCCTTTAATTGATCAATTCTTAAATATAAAAATTTATATACATCAAGTAATTTATAATCATTAACGGTAGCTTTTACTTCATTTGTAGAAAACTTATTTTTAAGTTCTATTATATTATCTACAAGTTCATAGCTATTAGTCTCTAACATATATTCAAAATCATAATTATCTTTTAAGAAATCATATTTCTTTTTTAGTATATCTATTTTGCATAAAATTTTCTTTACTTCATCTAAATTTTTTTGACATTCTTTTAGTGTTTTTTCATCACCATTAACTTCGTTAATTAAGTATAATTCACTTTGTAATATTTCTAATTCATTAACTGTTTTGATTAAATCTTTCTTTATTAGATTAATAATTCTCTTTTCTAACTCTTCTACTTCTTTATTGTTAGTACTTGTTTCCCTATTATCAGAATTTATATTCTTAACATTATTTTTTGTTTCTTTATTATCAATTTCATTAGTATTTATAGCGTTATTAAAATATTCATTTTGTTTCTTTTTAATTAAAGAAACATCTATATTTTTAATAGAAGAATTGTTTCTACGACGAACACTACTATTTTTAGAAAGATTTGTATTAAAGCTATTCAAATACCCTACTTCGTTAGAATAATTATTATCATTAATATTAACTACTTTATTACTATCATATGTTTCATTATTTACATCTAACTTATCATTTGCTTTATCATTATGTAAACTATCATCTTTAATTACATTATCGTATACAAGCAATGGTATAGCTGCTGCTACTTTTAAAAAATTATTATATGTCGTTCTAGCATCCTCTACTAAAATATTTTTATTATCACACAAATTTATATCATTCTTTTTCCTACCTAAAGCAATATTTCTTAATCTCTCAGTAAATTTTCCCTTATTTCCCGTCGTAGCCATACTATCCCTCCTTAAATATCAATCATTATTATATCATAAAGATATAAATTAAGTAAATTATAATTATTCAATTATTTAACATAAATTACTAATTAAGAATTCATGATTTATTATACTAACACTTATACTATATATATTAGTATTTATACTACATAAACAACTTTATAACCAGAATTAAAAAAAAGAGTATTGATAGTATTCAATACCCTTATTATCAACAAAACCTGTTGATATATAGTTAAATTAATCTAAGAATTTTTCTTCTAATACTTCTGCAGGTTCATCATCAAAGAATTCTTTTTCTAATGAATATCCAACATCCATATATTCTTTAGCACCAGTACCAGCAGGAATAAGTTTACCTATAATAACATTTTCTTTAAGACCATGTAAATTATCAACTTTACCCTTAACTGCTGCTTCTGTAAGAATTCTTGTAGTTTCTTGGAATGATGCAGATGCTAAGAATGAATCTGTTTGAAGTGAAGACTTAGTAATACCAAGTAAAATTGGTTGACCAATAGCTGGTTTCTTTCCTTGTAAAATAACATCTCTATTACCTTCAGTAAATTTATTAATAGAAACTACTGTACTAGGTAAGAAATTAGTATCTCCAGAGTCCATAATTCTAATTTGTGAAATCATTCTTCTAGCAATAAGTTCAACGTGTTTATCATTAATATCAACACCTTGAGAACGATATACTTTTTGAACTTCTTTAAGTATATATTGTTGAACAGTATTAGGATCAGTTACTGCAAGTAATTCTTTAGGACTAATATTACCTTCAGTTAATCTATCACCAGCAGATACTTTATCTCCTTTTTCTACTCTAAGTTTAGCACCATATGCTGTTAAATGTTCTCTTACTTCATTAGCATTTTTGATAAATATCTTTGTTCTTCCTTTTTGATCTTCAATCTTAGATACAACACCATCTATTTCTGCAATTAATGCTTTTCCCTTAGGAGTTCTAGCTTCAAATAATTCTTCAACACGAGGAAGACCTTGAGTGATATCGTCGCCACCAGCAACACCACCAGTATGGAATGTTCTCATGGTAAGCTGTGTACCTGGTTCACCAATAGATTGTGCACCCATTGTACCAACTGCTTCTCCTATTTCTACAATATTACCTGTAGCTAAGTTTCTACCATAACATTTACAACATACACCATGATCTGTTCTACAAGTAAGAACTGTTCTAATTTCTACTTCTTCAATACCAGCTGCAATAATCTTATCAGCGATATTTTCTGTAATTAATTCATTTTTATCAATAATAACTTCCTTAGTATTAGGATCAATTACTTTCTTATTAGTAAATCTACCTAAAATTCTATCATAAAGTGGTTCAATTATACCATCTTTATCATCTCTAAATGCTGATACTTTAACTCCTTCAGTAGTACCACAATCATCTTCTCTAACAATCAAATCTTGAGCTACATCAACAAGTCTTCTTGTCATATAACCAGAATCTGCTGTCTTAAGAGCTGTATCTGCACTACCTTTTCTAGCACCGTGTGTAGAAAGTAGTTAGGAAAGTGATAAAAAATGCTATAGCATATATTACAAGAAAGAGAAAT
>CAJMQX010000077.1 GCA_905215635.1 uncultured bacterium
ATAAGTTTTTTATTTTATTATATAATAAATAACACTAACAATTGGTGAAGCTATCATCAAAAGTAACATAAAAATACCAGCAATTCTAAGACCTAAGCTAGTCTTCTTTTTTTTCTTCTTACTCATTTATTACACCTCTATATCAATTATACCTAAAATTAATCATTTTTTCAATATCTATGAATATAATTTTATAGGTGAGATAATGATTAAAAAATATACAAATACCATTCGTAGAATTTTTCCAAACAAAAAAACTAATATCTTTGTAGTAATTATTCTATTTCTAGGCCCAATTTCTGGTGCTATCTTTGCTAACATTATTGGTCTAAATGATAAAGCCCTAGTAACCGATAAAATCAAACTATTTATAGATAATATTAATACTAATAGTATTGATTCTATTCTAGCTTTTAAAAATAGTATCTCTATTAATCTAATATATCTAATAATTATCTTTATATTAGGTATGACCTTAATAGGTATTATTTTCAATATCTTTATATTATTTATTAAAAGCTTTATCATCGGTTTCACATTAGCATCATTTATTATTACCTATAGTTATAAAGGCCTAATATTATCCGCATCATACTTATTACTAGGACAACTCTTATTCATTATTGTCTTAATCTTATTAACTATCTATAGTATTACTTTCTCTTTTAAATTACTTAAAGTAATATTTAAAAGTCCTAATAACAATGAACTACCTAAATATTTAAAGAATTATTGTCTAATTCTAATATTCTCTATAATAATAAGTCTACTAGCATCTTTATGTGAAGTCTTTATCTTCCCATCTTTAATCAAGCTAATAATTAATATCTTCATTTAATTATTAGTTAATATTTTAATTAGCCATTAATTAATATATATATATCAGGTAATTAATTAAAATTCAAGTACTATAACTTAATAATTATAATTTACAAATCAGAAGATATTTGGTATACTTTTAACAGGTGATGTATATGAAAACTGTTGTTATTGGTATGTCAGGAGGTGTCGATTCTTCTGTAGCAGCCATTTTATTAAAAAAAGCTGGATATAATGTCATTGGATTATTTATGCGTAATTGGGATAGTGAAGTTAATAATGATTATCTAGGTAATCCTAATATTAATAATCAGGATATTTGTCCGCAAGAAAAAGATTATAATGACGCCCTTGCTGTTTGTAAAAAAATAGGTATTCCTCTTCATCGTGTTGATTTCGTAAAGGAATATTGGGACAATGTCTTTACTTATTTTCTTGATGAATTAAAAAAAGGCAGAACACCTAATCCTGATGTTATGTGTAATAAATATATTAAATTTGATTTATTTTATAAAAAAGCTAAAGAGCTTGGAGCTGATTATATTGCTACTGGCCATTACGCTAAAATAGTAGATGGTAAATTACATAAAGCCTCTGATAAAAATAAAGATCAAAGTTACTTCCTAGCATATGTTAACAAAGAAATATTTAAAGAAGTCCTATTTCCACTTCAAGATATTGAAAAGCCTGAAGTAAGAAAAATAGCTACTGAATATGATTTAATAACTGCTAAGAAAAAAGATTCTACAGGTATTTGTTTCATCGGAGAGCGTAATTTTACTAAATTCTTAGCTAACTATTTGCCTAATCAAGAAGGAAACATTGTAAATATTGAAACCAACGAGGTATTAGGAAAACATATTGGATTAATGTATTACACTATTGGTCAAAGAAAAGGCTTAAATTTAGGTAATATGCATGATAAAATTCATGAAAAAGCTTTCGTTGTCAAAAAAGACTTAGATAAAAATATTTTATACGTAGCTACTGGTGATGAAAATAATTATCTTTTCTCAAATAAAGCTATTATTAAAGATTTTAACTTCTTAGTAGACACACTTCCTAGTAGTTGTACTTGTAAGTTTAGATATCGTCAGCAAGATATTCCTTGTCAAGTAAAAGTATTAGAAGATAATTCTTTAGAAGTAACATATGATCATGCTAAAGCAGTTACGCCTGGACAATTTTGTGTCCTATATCAAGATGATTTATGTCTTGGTGGAGGCATTATTGATAAAGTAGAAAAATAATGACTAAATATAGTCATTTTTCTTTTTTTATGGTATAATATAACATGTAAGTATAAAGTAAGTTTATTGACATAACAAGTGTAAAGTGATAAAATTGATATATACGGAGGTCATATATATGAATACGGTTGAAAAAATTAATGTAATATTAAAAGAAGCAAATATTTCTAAAGTAAATCTAGCTAAGTATCTAGGTGTATCTAGACAAATGGTTTACAACTATTTAGATGGTGAAGATTTATCTAAATTATCTAATGATAAGTCACAAGCATTATTCGCTTTGCTAAGTGTTAAAAACGAAGAAGAGTTAAAAGATTTAGAATTAACTAAAGAGTATATTCAAGAAGTTGGTAATAAGTTATTCAATGCCAAAAGAAATACTGTTAAAAAGAATGAAATAATTGAGTTAAGTGGTCTTAGAACTGAAGAACAAAATATTATTAATGATATTGTCTTCTTAATGAAAGAAATGTTAAATGAAGATAAAACTAAAAATAGTTTAACTATTTTAAATTATTTCTATCATTTTATTCAAGCTACTACTAAAACTAAAGAAGCAAAGTATATTCTTGCTTATATTTCAAAATCAGCTGGCTTTACAGCTCCAACAGATTATGAATTTGAAGAAGATCAGCAATTTGTTTTTGAAAGTATTATGTATTCAGCAATGACACTATATAATAATGGCGGAGCTTCAAGAACTAAATTAGCAGAATCTCATCGTCGTTGGGAAAACGAGTTATCTAAGAAAAATGAAGAAAAATTAAGCCGTACTCAAGAATTAAATACTGCTAAGGTATTAGCCCTAAAGGAACTTGGATATACAGAAATAAATGAGCATAATGCTAGTGAAGTATTTGATAAGATAGCTGAAATACAATCAAGAGGCGTATATAATTAGTAATTAAAACAGGAATAATAGCCTGTTTTTCTTTACATAAATAATTTATATTGTTATAATATTACACTAATGAAGGTGATGTAAATTGTATCAAAGATTAGAAGAAGAATATATCAAAAACAGCAAAAGTAATAATTTTTTAAAAAGTTCATTCATTTATTTTTTTATGTTATATGCTCTAACACTAGTTATTAACAGCAAAATATTAAAATATATAATAGAAACAAGAAAGTTAGAAATTAATGGAATTATCAAATTAATAATACTTGCGATCTGCACAGGCGTTGCAACAATAACTATTGGAGGCATAATACTAACATTGTATATATTATATAAAAAAATTAAAAATAATAATACCAATTTTAAAACAGAATTTATTAATATTATTAAAAATATCAGTAATAAAAGAAATGAAGATAAAGAATTAATTAGAACGTTTTTAAAAAAGAACAATTATTATAATAGTACAACAATTCAAAATATTATTAACCATTATCAAATAAAACCATTAACGGATAAAAAAGAAATTTCATTTATTGAAATTCTTTCAATAGTGTTAACACTTATATATAATGGCAATGAAAACGATATATTAATGATTATATTAGCAATATTAATTGCAATAATAATATTTACTTACACAAAAAATATAAAATCAATAATATTAGTATTAACTAAAAAAGAAGATTTATATAAAAATTTAGAAGAAATACTTAGTGAAATACAAGTTGAATTACTTCAAGATACCAAAAATATGAAATTAAAAAAAGGTAAAAAAAAGAGTAGGGGATAGCCTACTTTTTATCATATATTATCTAACTAGAGTATATGTAATTTCTTCTTTAATTTCATTTTCTTTATTGCATACAACAGTATTTAATTCCTTCATAACTCTATTAATAACATAATCTTCATTATTAGGATATTTCGTATAAAAATGAATTAATTTAATTGAAGCATTTTTACATATATCGTTAACTTTTTGATCCCTTTGTTTACGTTTGTAATTATCATGAGTACTATCATCGATTTCAATAAGTAATAATAATTTATTACACTCTTTATCAAAAATAGCAAAATCAATATTTCTAAATAAATCACTATAGTAATGATTATTATTCTTTTTCTTAATTATACTAGCTAAATTAATCTGCGGTATTATTTTATAATTATCACCTAATTTTAGTAATATATTGTATATTTTTCTTTCATACAATGTCATTAATGGTTTGGCTTCGTATAATGTTTCATCTTTAGCAAGAGTAGGGGTAACATCATTATTCTCGTCATATATACCTAATAGTCTAAAAATAAATATAAGGATTTTTTTAATCATAAATTCACACTCCATCACACTAATTAATTAAGTAAATATTTGTTCGTTTTTAAAAAATAAAAATTTACAAAATTAAAATCATAATTAATATAATTTCAATTATAGCATTTAATAGTTTAATAGTTTATTAGATATAAATCAAACCTTATAATCATAATCATTAACCTTATTACATATAAATATAAGTAAAAGTCACTCTCAGATTAAGTTCCTATAATATATATTATGTTAACTTCTCTATATTTTTAAATATAATATTATAAAAACAATTACATAATAATACTATAACTACATCATATATAATTACTTATAATATATTATTCATCATATAATTGTA
>CAJMQX010000078.1 GCA_905215635.1 uncultured bacterium
TTATAACTATTAGAATAGTCCCAATTATTTATAGATAAGAATTCTGTTAAGTTAGTATCTTCAACAATTGAAGAAATACCACTAGTATTTAATTTTTCTTTTAACAGATAACTTGCCATTAAAACATTAGGGGTTATACCGTATATTTGTAGGTTATCATTATTATAATTTTCTAACTGATGAGAATTATATATGTATACTATTGGGTTATTAACATCTACTTTGTTAGGATCTTCAATGTAATAACTAATATTTTTTAAATGTTCTAGATCAATATTTTCATCTTCTTCACTCTTTTCATAACCAATGATGCTTTGATTTAGAAGAGTTTCTGGATTAGTAAAATCTATCTTAAGAAGATAATTCATAGTTTTGCCAATAACTTTTGGTAATTTATAATCATTTTTTAAATTGGCATTTCCGTTAGCAACAATATAGTTGATAAATTCTTGATTCATAATTTCTTGATTATTTTTAAATGAATTATAGAAGGTATATGCAAACATTAGATATAGAACAATTATTAGTAGAAAATATTTTGCTTTTTTTCTTTTGGGTATTTGTTTTAATTTCATATGGGCCATATAAATCACCTATAATAAGTATATACATTTAAAAGTGATTTATTTGTCGATGGAGGGCATTGTTTAAAGAAGATGATATTAAATTACTTAGTTTACTAATTAAAAAGTCTATTTCTGTTGGAGTTACTATTAAGTTTAGTTCGGTATTAGTTAGAACTTCATTGATTAGATTACGTTGTTCTTGGCTATTTAATGAACCAAAAAGTCCTAATAGTGTGGCTTTATCATTATCAGATAAAGTAATATCTTCTAATTTATGGCGATAATTTTTTTTGATAAAAGTTAGTTTATTAGTGTTTTCGTGTTCTTTAATATATGAGATGTGTTTATATAGATAGTTTAGAGTATCATATACAATCGTAGAAGCAGTAGTTACTGTAGGTATACCGATAGCAATTACTGGAATGCCAATAGTTTTTTTACTAATTTCTTTACGATTATTCCCTACTCCAGATCCAGGATGAATACCGGTATCGGTTATTTGAATGGTTTTATTTATTCTATCTAAAGACATACTGGCAAGAGCATCAATACAGATAACAAAATCAGGATGAAGTTCTTTAATTATTGAAGTTATTATTAATGATGACTCAATGCCGGTATTGGCCATAACACCTGGTACTAGAGCTGATACAGGACGAAATCCTTTTTCTACTGATCCTAATTTAAAAAGATGGTTAGTTATAACTATGTCATCTATTACTTTAGGGCCTAGACTATCTGGAGTTGATAAGCGATTACCTAGACCTACTATTAGACATGAGGCATCATCTTTAATATTATTTATTTTTAGTAGATCTTTAATTATTTTTTCTAATTCTTGGGACACTGCTATGCGATGATGATAATCCGTAATGTCTTCAAAAGATAGAGTTATATAGTTGCCATCTTTATAAGATGATGTAATAGTAAGACCATCTTTAGATTTTTCGGTATGTACGATACCTTCTTTTTCAATAATTAAATCAGTTCTTAAATTTAGTTTAGAGAGATTAATTTGATGCATAATATATCACCTATACATATTTTTTACAAAATTAGTTGATTTTATTTGCTTTTTTATTATTTTTTTGATAAAATTGTAGTTGTGTATCGGAAGGGAGTGATTAGAAATGGCAAATGTTAAAAATGCAAAGAAGAAAATTAAACAAATAATTAAAACTACTAAAAATCATGAGCAACTTAAATCTACTGTTAAGAATGCAATTAAGAATACTGATAAAGCAGTTTTAGCTGGAGATAAAGAAAAAGCTGAAAAGAATTTAAAATTAGCAATTAAGAGCTTAGATAATGCAAAATCTAAAGGTTTAGTACATAGAAATAAAGTTGATAGAGAAAAATCAAGATTAACTTTAAAAGTAAATAAAATGGAAAGTAAATAAAAAAATTCACATTTAGTTATGTGGATTTTTTTTACATATATTAATAAAGTAATTAAAGATAGCTCTACTATTAGGATCAGTTTTGTAAGTGCTTTCAGGATGCCACTGTACTCCTAGAAAAAATTTCTTAGTAGAATCTTCTAATGATTCGGTAACATTATCAAAAGATTTACTAGATATTTTTAATTCTGAATTAGCAATGGCTGATTTATGACGGGAATTTACTTTAATTTTTTCTTTTTTTATAATCTTATATAGAAGACTATCTTTTTCAATAAGAATATCATGATAGGTATTTAAATGATGAGAAATATTTATATATTCTCCTGAGAAAGATATACCTAGTTCTTGCATACCAAGACAAATGCCTAACAAGGGAATATCTTCTTGATAGAGTGTATTTATAATATTTAAATTATCATTATCCGGATCATCGCCACCTTCTAGGATAAAACCTTGGCAGATATTTAAGAAGTCTTTTAAATATCTGCTGTCAATACCTAGAGGAATACCATCACTATTTGAGATACTTGTAAATATATCTTGATAGATTAGACCAATTTTCTTTTTAGTGGTAGATTCACCTTTTCTTAAAATAACGCCAATTAATGGTTTCATATATCACCTTAGTAAATTTTATGCTAAGGTTTTTATTATTATTCAGTTGATACTAGAACAGAACGAAATGTCGTTTTATTATCAGCATCTCCATCTGAAGCATCAAAGTCGAAGGCACCAGCTAGATTACCACTTAAATAGTCACCGCTAGCAGTTATCCATGGGTTACTTTTAGTAGTGAAGTCTGCTACATCACCATACCATCTATTTACTTCAAAAGTACCATAACCAAAACATGGTCCATTATTACAAGCAGTTAGAAAATCATCAGTTACATAATCATCATAGTGTGAACTAGGTGGGGTGCTTGTAAATCCTGCTCTATCTTTGCCTGAAGTAGAACCCCAGGTACTACTAGCACCGCTATAATAACTCATAAGATACTCGTGAGAGCCACCAGACATATCATAGACGCCGGTAATGTTACCGGTAGTACTTGCTACTTTAGTTAAATCTCTAGTGCTACTTAAAGTATTAGTGTTATAACTTAATAAGAAACCATTCCATGTGTAGTAACCATAGTTATTATATCTTACTAAAGCAGAACCATTAGAATATATTGAACTAGCTTTAGTAGAACCTCCAACATTTCCCCCACTTCTTCCAGTGTACATTTTAGAGGAATTATTAATATATATTTCTCTATTTACATCATAGATACTGTGAGAAAGATATGAGGCAGCACTCCATTCACTACCCTTTGCCATATGAGCATCCATTGTAGAAGGTAATCCATAATTTGAGAATTTTTTAGCTGTGAGATACTGAGTTCCAACTGTTTGATTAACGAGAGAAATATTGTCTGGTAATATTGTAGGACTAGCTTCGGTGCCAGTTGTTTCAAATTTACCTATCCAAATACCATTAACTTCAGTATTTCCAAAAGTAAAGGCTGGATGAGTTAGATATTTATCAGTAGTATTACCAGTAGATTTTTCAACGCCTTTGGTTTCAAAAACGATATCTATTGATGTTTCACTACCCTCTTTACTGGTAGTAGTTGTCCATATTTTATATTTATAACGAGGTATCCAGACGTAATATGCTAAGATATCTGAAGAAGATATTTCAACATTAGGAGTATTCTGATAATACTCTCTAGTTTGAGTGCCACTTTCTTTTACTAATACGGCATTAGCCCATTCTTTCTTGGCATAATTATACCAAGAACTATTATCACTTGATACAGTTTTTATAATAGTATTACTTCCGGTAGTATCAAAAACAATAGGAACTAAACCGGTTTTCAAATCTGGAGAGATATCTTCTTTAACTTGAAGTTCATCAACACAACTACCATTTAGAGATAATTCAAATGTTTGATTCATTGTTGTAGGACTAGTTTCAGCAGCATCTAACCAAAGCCATAAATAATATGTATCGGTTACGGTAGTAGCATATTCTTTTTTACTAAATAAACTAATAGTGTCATTAGCCATCTTACCTTTAAAATTGCCACTTACTATAACACTAGTTTCAGGACTGGTACTACTAGTAGTAAATGAATACATTAAGTTATCACTATTAGATAATCCTGTTGTGATACTTTTAATATCTAACCATAAATCCATATATATACTTTTATTTAAATTATTTAAAGGCATTACTTTTATTTCTCTTTTAATATAATTACCAGTTGTATTATCATTAACTTCTGTTGGTACTAAATTAATGCTAGCTGATGTTATATCGCCACCACCATCGGCTGCACATGAAAAACCATTACCTATAGTAAATCTTATAGCTGTTTTACTAGCTTCATCACTTCTCCAGGTTAAATATGCTATTGTACTACCTAGAAAGGTAAAAAAAAAACCTAATAATAAAATAGTTATGATGCTATTTTGCTTATTCATATGTGATGCCCTCTTTTCTTTACCTTTTTTCGACTTATTATTTTATACTATACATAATTGTAACAAATATATTCTTACTTGACTAGGCTTTTTGAAAAAATAAATAGACATTTTTTAAAATGTCTATTTGAATACTTTTAACATTATAATAGTTACTACTACTAAAGAAATACAAATATAA
>CAJMQX010000079.1 GCA_905215635.1 uncultured bacterium
AGGTACTTTACGCAAATTTTACAACTTTAAAGCACTAACTTACTATTTAATTCAAATAAAAAGAATATTAAATTCATAATGGTAACTCTTTTAAGGTCATCATATTATTTAATACTCTTTTTTAATTAATCATTATCTAGATCATAATCCGGGGTTAATAATGAATATATTACATCATCTAAACTTTCAAATGAGAACTCATCAGTTTCGTAGAACACCACTATACGATAACAGTAATCCCAAGGTGTAACCATTTGATAATCTATTTGTTTATTATTTATTTTTTGATATCCGACTATTTCAATATCAGAATAACTTTCTTTATAAACTATTTCTTCTTCTTTATTTAAATTTGCAATGTATTCATTGTATATCTCATCTATTGGTTTATGATTATTAATCGACATTGGTTCTATTGTTGCCAGTGCATACCAACCATCTTTACTGCTTATTTTAAAGTAATATTCATCAAACGTTTCATATGTTAAATCTTTTGGTACTGTATATTTAAAGCCATATCTTGGTTCTTCATATATTTTTGCAGTTTCACCAGGAATATCATTATTGTCCTTTCCAGAAGTTGGTTTTTGATAATTTTTTATATATGATATGGTAAGATATATTAAGATAACAACAACTATCGCTATTAATACATATAATATTTTTCTAAGATTCTTTTGAGTCATAACTTTTCACATCCAATCATTTTTATCATTTACAATATCCGCAATTGCAACAATAACTTTGAGCATAACATTGGCATCCGCCGCCGCCACCGTCACTGGGTGGTGATGGCTTTTCTTTCCAATGTGCATATATTGTTTGATCAGCAGCTTTTGTTACTTTTGTACTATTTTCTATTTTTGTTCCATTATTTGCAGCTGTATACCATCCTTGGAAAGTGTATCCGCTTCTCGTTGGAACACATAAATTACCTGAAGCACCAAAAGTCTTGTCATAAGTTACAGTCATTGCACCGCATCCTGTTCCTCCATTGTTATCATATTTTACTTTATAAGTATTATCAAACTTAATGTTAGGATTTAAAGTAGTTTTATCATTACCATTTTTAGTACTATCAACAACTTTATCTAATACTTTATTAGCTTCGATTGTGATTGTTACTTTTCCAGCATTTTTCAAATCATTAATTTTTAAATTATAAGTTCCATTATTTTTATTTGTTAGGGTGAAATCTTTAATATTAACATTACCTATTTTTACTACTAAGTCTTCTTTGGTAAAACTTGCAAGATTAACACCACTACTTTTATCTGTTACTTTTATTGGAATTGTTGTACTTTTTTTAACAGTTGTTTCTTTAGAATTACTATTAACTAAAGATATAACTGGTTTATCATTATCTATTTTTGCTATTTTGGTTATCTTTTGTTCTAATGGATTACTATCTTTTTCGTATAAAATATTAGCAGTAAGTGTACCATTAGAGGTTACTTTTATTGTTTTAAGTTTTCCTTTATCACTTGTTAATGAACTTTTTCCAGTATAACTATAAGTATAATTATAAGTGCTATTTACATCATTGATATTCTTAAGTGAATAAGATATTGTTATATTTTTAGATTTACTCCAACTGTTGATTGATGGATTTGATGAAATAGTAATATTTCCTAATCCTTTTACAATTAGTCCACATCTATCGGCAGCATCTTTTTCTTCACTTACTGGATAGACACTTTTAATAATTGCTTTAGTATTTATATCTTTTTCTATATAAATATAATCTTCTTTATTAACCGTCTCTTTTTCACTAATACTTGAATTCACAACATTATTATCTAGGTAGCCATAGTCTATTAAATTTTGAACTGTAATACATTGATATTCAACAGTTCCTGTGCTATTTCCATTTGCATCAGTACTAACTGGTATAAAGACTAATCTTTCATTATTTTCTGTTAAGTATTGATTAGCATTCTTTTTAACTTCATTTTTAGTTACTTGATATGACTTTTCTTTAGAACTTTTAACGACATTAACAGCAGTATAAATAGTAATTGAACAAATAATAGTCAATACTAAGATTGATGCTAATAATTCTGTTAAAGTAAAACCAAATATATTATTTTTCTTTTTTAATTTCATTATAATAAATTCACCTCGATACTTTCTTATCTTAAATGAATTATAACATACATCTATATTATTTACAAGTCCATTTTAGCTATTTAAAAAAGATGCATTATTTTGCACCTTTTGTAGCTATTTCTTCTGTAATTAAATCAATAAATTCAGATACTTTTAATGTTACTGAGTCTTTATCTCCGTGTTTACGATAAGTAATCATATCTTCTTTCATTTCATTATCTCCAAGTACTAAGGTATAAGGAATTTTTTTAGTTTGACTTTCTCTTATCTTATATCCTAATTTTTCATCACGGTCATCTAATTCACATCTAATATCTATTTCTTTAAATTTATTCATAATATTCTTAGCATATTCTAAATGATATTCATTATTAACAGGAATAATATTTACTTGTACAGGGCTTAACCATGTAGGAAATGCACCAGCATAATGTTCTATTAAAATACCAATAAATCTTTCAATAGAACCATAGATTACACGATGTAACATAATTGGTCTTTTCTTACTACCATCAGCATCTATGTATGTTAAATCAAATCTTTCTGGTAAGTTCATATCTAGTTGTATTGTACCACATTGCCATACTCTTCCTAAAGAATCTTTGATATGAAAATCTAGTTTAGGTCCATAGAAAGCGCCATCTCCAGGATTTATCTTACAATCGTGTCCTGCTTCGTGGCAAGCTTTTTCCAAAATAGCTTCTGATTTATTCCATATTTCGATTGATCCAATATATTTTTCTTCTGGTCTTGTAGATAATTCAATATCATAAGTAAGTCCAAATATTTTATACATTCTATCAATAAAGTTTATTAGTCTAACAATTTCACTTTCGATCTGATCTTCACGCATAAAGATATGAGCATCATCTTGAGTGAAAGTTCTAACTCTAAACAATCCGTTTAATGCGCCACTAGCTTCATGTCTATGTACTTGGCCAAGTTCTCCTATTCTAAGAGGTAAATCTTTATATGAATGAAGACTATTTTTGTATACTAGCATTCCGCCTGGGCAGTTCATTGGCTTAATAGCAAAAGTTTTTTCATCTATTTCTGATGTATACATATTTTCTCTATAATTATACCAGTGTCCTGATATTTCCCATAACTCCTTGTTAAGCATAATTGGAGTTTTTATAAAGTCATATCCTTATTTTGCAGTTCATTACGAAGAATCATACCTTTAGGTAAGAAGAATGGAAATCCTGGACCATATTCACTAATCATGAATAATTCTAATTCTTTGCCAAGCTTTTTGTGATCTCTTTTTTTGGCTTCTTCTAGTAAATCTAAGTACTCTTTTAATCTTTCTTCTGTATCAAAGCATACTCCATAAATTCTTTGTAGCATTTTATTGTTAGCATCACCCTTCCAATAAGCACCACTTACTTTTAGAAGTTTGAAGTATTTTAATTCTTTTACAGTATCCACATGTGGGCCACGACACAAATCAGTAAAGTCACCTTGAGAATAGCAACTTATAACTGTATCTTCTTCATCCATACGATTAATTAAATCTATTTTGTATGGATCATCTTTAAACATTTCTAGTGCTTCTGGCTTAGATATTTCATGACGTATAATTCTTTTACCATCTTTGGCAATCTTTTTCATTTCTTTTTCAATTTTTTCTAGGTCTTCTTCCTTAATTACTTCATCTCCTAGATCAATATCATAATAAAATCCACTATCAATTACTGGTCCTACCCAAAACATTGCTTTTGGATATAAATGTTTAACTGCTTGAGCTAATAAATGGGCACAACTATGATTCATTACACTTAATTTTTCATCTTCTTTAATATTTATCATTTTTATCACTCTCCTTAAAAAATAAAAAACACTCCTTAAAATAAAGGAGTGTTAATAACACGGTACCATCCTAATTTGGTCTTAATTCATTAACGAGATAATGTATCCCGGCTATCCTTTCGGTAGCAACTCATAGGTAGTAACTATATAACTTATTTGCTAGCTTGCACCAACCGCTAACTCTCTTTAAAACTTATTATATAATCTTGTCCTAATCATAGTTTTTCTCAAAAGCAATCTTATTATATAACAAAATTATTTATTTGTCTACTAGTAAATTTATTTTTATTAATTATCTCTAAAGAAATCAATTATATTTTTAATGATTGTTTATAATTATATTTCAATTATTAAAACAAACTATAAATATAATTATATAAAAACTAGATAGTTAACTTTTTTGTTTTTATTTTAACTTCTTCTTGTGTTTTTTGCAAATGTTCATTTACGTATAATGCCACTAGCATATTAGCATGTTGTATCCCAAATAATGTATAATTATTAAATGATTTTTCTTTTAATTTATTATAATTGCGTATCATAAACTCCAAATCACTAACAATTTTTTCAGAAACTGTAGTTGGATTTATTTCTCTTATAATTTTTTCTACTAATTCTATTCCAGATATTATATATGTATCTCCTATTACCATATCATTTTTAATATTATTGTTGTATTTTTTTAATTTATTACATAT
>CAJMQX010000080.1 GCA_905215635.1 uncultured bacterium
AAATTACATACAGGAGAAAAAGGTAATCAAAATTATCTAAGACCAGAATTTATGAAAGAATTGATAGATAAAGTAGGAGGCATCGTAATAGAGTGTAATACAGCTTATGATGGAGCAAGAAATACTACTGAAAAACATAAAGAATTAATGAAAGAACATGAATGGAATAAATATTATAAAGTAGATATTATGGATAGTGAAGGAGATACTACTCTAGATATACCGAATGGTAAAATAATCAAAAAAGATTATGTTGGAAAACATATAAATAATTATGATAGTATCTTAGTATTATCCCACTTTAAAGGTCATCCAATGGGAGGCTTTGGCGGAGCTCTTAAACAATTATCAATAGGTTTCGCTTCAAGTGGTGGAAAAGCCTATATCCATACTGCGGGTAAAACAACCGATATGAATGATTTATGGAATAATATTCCAAGTCAAGAAAAATTTATCGAGTCAATGGCAGATGCAGCCTCAGTAGTACATAATGAATTTAAAGGAAATATCGCTTATATTAATGTAATGAAAAATATGAGTGTAGATTGTGATTGCTGTGCTAAAGCAGAAGATCCTTGCATGAAAGATATTGGTATTCTAGCAAGTATAGATCCAGTAGCTATAGATAAAGCTTGCCTAGATTTAGTCTATAATAGTAGTGATAAAGGAAAAGATCATCTAATAGAAAGAATAGAATCAAGACAAGGTACACATATAATTGATGCCGCAGCTTCAATAGGATTTGGTAATAGTAATTATGAACTTATAAATATAGATTAATAAAAAGATAAAAGGGGTCCAAAGGAAGGAATTATATGAATAGAGAAGAAATAAATAACAAGTTAGAATTTATGCAAGAATTAGCTAATCGTTTTCCTACTAAGGATGACGCTGTAACAGAGATAATAAATTTAAATGCTATACTTGCTTTGCCAAGAGGACCAGAACACTTTATGAGTGATTTACATGGGCAAGCCGATGCTTTCACTCATATTTTAAATAATTCTGCAGGAGGAATAAAATTCCGTATATGGCAGTTATTTAATGGTACATTAACCCAAAAGGAACAAGATGAATTAGCTACATTAATATACTATCCAAAAGAAAAAATGCAAATAGTATTAACTGAAGTACCAGATAAAGAAAAATGGTATTATGATAACCTACTTAGAATAATCGAAGTAACTAAAAAGTTTTCCTCTAGATATACAAGAAGTAAAGTAAGAAAAGTGTATCAAGATGATAATTTAAGTTATATAATAGATGAATTATTAAATAATAAAATAGAAGAAGAAAATAAAGATAAATATTATAAAGAAATATTAAATACCATAATAGAACTAGGATATAGTGAAAAACTAATAATATTATTATCCTCTATAATAAAGAAATTATCAGTAGATGTTTTACATGTAGTAGGAGATATATATGACAGGGGGCCAGAACCACATAAAATAATGGATAGTCTTGAAGAATATCATTCAGTAGATATTCAGTGGGGTAATCACGATATACTATGGATGGGAGCCGCTATTGGAAGTAATATCTGTGTATCAGGAGTTATTACCAATAGTGTTCGCCATAACAATCTAGATATTCTCGAAGATATATATGGTATTAATCTAAGACCATTAGCAAACTTTGCCGAAGAAACATATAAAGATGCCATGGTCTGGAAACCAAGACATACTAAAGATGAAGACTATTTAACTAATTTAAATGTAAGACAATCAGCAAAAATACATAAAGCCATATCAGTAATAATGTATAAACTCGAAGGTATCTTCGCAGAAAAACATCCTGAATACAAAATGACTCATCGTAGACTATTAGATAAAATAGATTATGAAAATAATGAAATAACAATAGATGGTAATACATATCATCTTGAAGATACAGACTTTCCCACTATTGATAAGAATGATCCATATAAGTTAACCAAAGAAGAAGAGAAAATAATCTCAGACTTAGTAAGGTCATTCTTAAATAGTGAGTCACTGCAGCGACATATGAATATCTTAATTGAAAAAGGAAGTATGTATAAAATAGTCAATAATAATTTAATGTATCATGCCTTAGTACCATTAAATGAAGATGGAACATTAAAAGAAGTAACTATAAATAATGTTACAACATCAGGTAAAAAACTATTTGACTATATAGATTTATTAGTCAGAAAAATGTTTTATTGTAGAACACAAAATCAAGAAGAATTAGATTTAATGTGGTACCTATGGTGTGGCCCAGACTCACCATTCTTTGGTAAAGATAAAATGACCACTCTAGAAAGAGTATTAATAAAAGATAAAAAATCACATAAAGAAAAAAGAAACTATTATTATCAGTATCAAGAAAATAAAGAAGTTATGGAAAATATAATGAAAGATTTTGGTATTACAAATTTAAATAATGCTCATATAATAAATGGTCATATTCCAGTAGAAAGAATAAATGGAGAAGTACCATTAAAAGCAGACGGTAAAGTAATAGTAATTGATGGAGGCTTCTCTAAAGCCTATCAAAAAACTACAGGAATTGCGGGCTATACATTGGTATCAGGATCAACAGGTATGCGAATTATTGCTCATGAACCATTTACTTCTTTAGAAAGTGCTATATTAAATAATGAAGATATTCACTCGTTTATAGATATAGAAACAAATCCAAAATGCCGTATTACTATCGCAGATACTGATAAAGGGAAAGAATTAAAAAGTCAAATAAACAATTTAAGAATGTTAATAGAATGTTATAAATTAGGCTTAATACATGAAAATAAAGAATATAAATATGTAAAAGTATATAAAAAAACAAAAAGATGATTGTAAATAAAAATGAATTATGATAAAATAATAATGTCCTTTGAAAAAGACATTATTAATGGTCTGTTGGTGAAGTGGCTTAACACATTGCCCTCTCAAGGCAACATTCATGGATTCGAATTCCATACAGATCACCATATTAAATACTAAGACTGGAGTAATATCCAGTCTTTTATATAACATAAAATAGTATCAAAGATATAATTAAAGATATTAATACCTGATATATTCTACCAATAAAATAATTTCTATATCTTATCCTTTCATCTAAAATAGATATAACCTGCATATGAATAGACAGTCCTCCAAAAGATATAATGGATGATGACAATATAACCTTAAATATATTACTAATATTTAGTTTAGATAGATGTTCTAATCCCATAGTCATCTCTAATATACTCTTAATACCAAGAGATAAATAACTATTCAAATGAAATATATTAATAATTAAAGTACTAAGTATCAAAAACAAACATACAGTAACAGAAATCATAAGTAGAGAGTTAATACTCTTCTTAATAGAACTGGAAAATATCTCAGTAAAAGTTTGACTTTTACTACTTTTAGTTATACAATTATTATTAGTTAGAGTGTTCTTATTTCTAACTAAAATACCAAGTATAATACTACTTAAATAAGTACTAATAAGTATAATTATTCCATATTTATTATTATTTAAATATAATATCCCAACAGTATTTAAAACAAATAAAGGATTAGGAAAATGATTAAATAATAATAAATGTTCTGCTTCTTCTTTAGATATTAAATTATTATTATAACTAGTAATAATATTCATAGCATTAAGAGGAAAACCAGATACCAAAGAAAGTAATACTATTAAAGTGGCATTATTACTAATATTAAATATTTTAGATATAAAATCAATTATCTTATTAGGTATATACTTAGTAAAATTATAATTAATTAATATATCAGAAATAATAAACATTGGAAGCATTGAAGGAACTAAAGTATTAAACCAAATATAAAAAGAATTAATAATAGTTTCTGATACAATAGTTTTATTAAATAATATGACTATTAAAATAATAAAAGTTAATATAACAATAATTAAATTAGAATATTTTTTCATAATAGATTATATGATATAACATAAGAAAATAGAAATGGAGAAAAATATGAAAGAAAAAATAAAAAGCTTTATTAAAGAAAATTATAAGTTCATATTAGTATTAATATTATTAGTATTATTTACCACAGTAAGATTACCATACTATATTATGACTACTGGTGGTACTATAAATATTACTGATAGAGTAGAAATGTCCAGCTATGAAAAAGATAAAGAAGGATCTATTAATATGCTATATGTTAGTGAATATGATGCTACGCCATTTTCTTATCTAGTGGCCAAAATAAAAGGAGAAGAAATAAATAGCAATAAAGATAGACAAATATCTAATGAAAGTGTTAAAGATATAAATAAAAGAAATAAAATAATGCGTGATAATTCTTTAGATACTGCCACTATTGTCGCTTATAAAGGAGCTGGTAAAACTATAAATATCAAAAGTAAGAAAAACATAGTTATGGCTAAGACTAATGATAATGATTTTGAAGTAGGAGATATTATTCTTACTGTAAATGATAATACTTGTGAAGATGTAAATGCTATTAGAGAAATAATAAATAATAGTAATGAAAATGATATAATAAAATTCAAAGTATTAAGAGATGATAAAGAGGTAGAAGTAGATGGTAAAGTAGTACTAGAGGATAATAGAAAAATAATAGGTATTATTATAACTACC
>CAJMQX010000081.1 GCA_905215635.1 uncultured bacterium
AGCCCAATGAATGCAATAGTAGGATTTAGTAACTTCTTATGTAAGATGACAACCTTTGATGAAAAACAAGTAAGAGAAGATATAGAAAATATTAAAGTATCAGGAAATAATTTAGTAGATATAATTAATAATATCTTAGATATATCAAAGATAGAAACAGGAGAAGAAAGTTTACAATTAAAAGAATATTCACTTAATAATCTAGTAAGAGATTTACCTAATGTAATTAATGCTAGAATTGGAGATAGACCAATAAAACTAATTATGAATGTAGATCAAAATATATCAGCTAAATTATATGGGGATTCTACTAAAATATATCAAATACTTATGAATATACTTACCAATGCTGCTAAATATACAGAAGTTGGTAGAATTAAAATGGAAGTTACTAGTACTAAAGATAGAGAATATGAAGTATTGCACTTTAAAATATCAGATACAGGATATGGAATAAAACCAGAAGATTACAATAAACTATTTACTAAATTTAATAGATTAGATGATGCTACTAATAAAGAAATTGAAGGAACAGGATTAGGACTAGTTATTACTAAGAAATATGTCGATATCATGGGAGGAAAAATATGGTTTGAAAGTGAATACGAAGTAGGAACAACATTTTATATAGATATCCCACAAAAAATAGTAGATAGTAGAACATTACAAGAAGCAGGTAATCAAATAGAACAAGAAATAGAAAATAAAACATTAGATTGTTCTAATTATAGAATACTAATAGTAGATGATAATAGACTTAATGTAAAAGTAGCAGTTAGATTATTAGAAAAATATAACTTTAAAATAGATTGCCTATATTCAGGAAAAGATTGTGTATATAAAATAAAAGAAGGAATACATTATGATCTAATATTTATGGATCACATGATGCCAGAAATGGATGGAATAAGAGTATTACATATAATACAAAAACTAGATGATTACTACATACCACCAGTAATAGTACTTACCGCTAATGCCATGAATGGAATGAGAGAAATGTATTTAAAAGAAGGATTTGCAGATTACATATCAAAACCAATAAAAGTAGAAGAATTAGAAAGAATAATAAACAAATACTTTGGAAATAGAAAATGACAAAATATAAAAAATAAATATAATTAAATTATAAAGATAATAAAAAGGAGAGAAGGATATGGATACTAAACTTAACGTTACAAGCGAAACAGGAGATAAAATAACAATAGATGTAATAGATATATTTAATAATGAAAAAGAAGGAAAAGAATATATACTATATACAATAGATAATGATATATATGCATCATTATTAGAAGAAACTAAAGATACATTCATGTTAAAGACAATTACAAGTGATGAAGATATGGAACTAATAAAGAAAAGAATTAACGAATTAGTTTCATAGAAGGGGGATATATAATGGAACAAGAACTAACTAATCAATTAAATAAAAAAATAATAGAACAATTTATGGATACACATAACGATATAAGAACAAAAATAGATGCATTAAATAGATTAAAAGAAAATACAAAACTAGATGATGATTTAACAAGTAGAATGAATAAAACAATTAATGATCTTAATGTAGCTTGTATAAAATTAGAAGATCAAATTAATATAATGAATGAAAAAGCTAAAAAAGGAATATCTTTATTTAGTGGTACTAAAAGTATATTAGAAGATACTAAATATGAAGATAAAAATACTAAATTAGAAGAAAAATTAGATAGTACAAAAGAAAAAATAGAACAATATAACAATATGATAGGTACTATTAATACATTAGGTAATGGAAAAATAGTTACAAGTATTAAAAATAGTTTAGAAAAAAGAGTAGAAGCTCTAAAAAAGAAACAAGGTAGAATACAGAATAAACAAAGTAAAATAATAGATAAAGCTACTAATAATAAGATAAATAGTTATCTTAATAGAACTAGATTTAATAAGAAGACTATGGCTATATTAATGGCTAATGAAAAAAATAATATTAAGAATAATAGTAAGATTGATGAATTACAAGCTAAAAAAGAAGAATTAGATAAAATTAAACAGACATTAAATGCTAATAGTGATTTATTATTTAAAGGACTAGGTGCTAAAGTAGCAGTAGATGAAGTAGCTTTAAATGCTAGATTAAATGTCTTAAAAGCTAAGAAGGGTATATTAGAGTTTGGTGGTAGAAAGTTAATTTTAAGTAGTGTACAACCAGATTTAATAACTAAAATGAGGAATAAAGCTAAAGGTTTTGGTAGTTCATTAAGAGCTGGAATAGAAGCTTATAAAATAGCTCAGGAAGAAGCTAAACGTACTTATGCTACTAGATAAGGAATGATTTTGATAAGTCATTCTTTTTTGATATAAAATATTGCACAAAAAGTTTATCTAAATTTATTAGTAATAAAAATAGATATAGAAGAGGTGAAACATGGATAGAAATAAGAAAACATTGATAATAATTGCTGTGTTTGGACTAGTAATTGCAATTGTTGGCGGAACATTAGCTTATTGGCGTTGGCAGAGTTCAGAAGCACAGAAAACAGTAGTAAACTTCACTATAGGAAGTGATTTTAGTTGTGCTGATGATAATTCTGTTAAACCTAATGCACCAGAATTAGATACAGGTATGATACCAGTGGTAATAGCAAATGATGGTACTGTTACAACTGTTTCAAAAGATGATAGTAATTGGTATGATTATAGTAGTAAAAAATGGGCCAATGTGGTACTTGTTAACTCTTCATCTAGAAGTAATTATCTAAATACAACTGGTGTAACAATACCAGAAGATAATATTTTAGCTTACTATGTCTGGATACCAAGATACAAGTATAAAATATGGGAAACTGGTATGAGTTCAGCAGGAAAAGAATAAGAAATTGAAATAGTATTTGAAAGTAAAGATACAGATAAGTCAACTGGAACACAAGTTGATGAATATAGAACTCATCCAGCATTTACATTTGGTGATGTCGAACTTAATGGTATCTGGGTAGGAAAATTTGAAATGACTGGAGATGAAACAACACCAACAGTTAAACCTAATAGTCGTTCTTTTACTGAACAAGATTTATATGACCAATTTGTAACAGCTTTAAAATTTGCAGGTGGTACATTATCTGGAAGTAATGTTACATTTACTGGTAATAGTACATATGGACTTACTACTCAGTCTGATAGTCATATGTTAAAGAATAGTGAATGGGGAGCGGTAGCTTATTTATCACATTCAAAATATGGTATAAATCAAAAAATAAGAACAAATAATTATTATAACGATGATAATGGTGCTACTTTGGATTTTACTGGATGTGGAGCGAATGTAGATGGTGCTAGTGAAAGTACTACGTGTGATATAGTTTATGGTGGAGCATTATCATATCCTCAGAGTACTACTGGAAACATATCAGGAATATTTGATATGTCTGGTGGGGCATGGGAGTACGTAATGGGATATTATAGCGGTGCAAGCACAACATGGGGAGCAACATCAGAAGGAAACTATGCTAGATTTAGTAGTAAACCAGATAGTAAATATTATGATGATTATACATCGACTGACATTTTAACGGCATGTAATGGAGGAATATGTTATGGGCATGCTTTATCAGAAACAGCAAATTGGTATAATAATGTTACAATTTCTCTTGATGCAGTTAATCCGTGGATAAATGATGGTGGCAGTGTCTATGAAGGGGAATTGTCAAATATCTTTTATGTTAATGTAGACTGTGGTGTCGGATCAGATAATACTGGATATCGTGGTGCAATTGTAGTAAGATAAATATAAAGAAATAAAAGAAATAAAAGAAATAAACTTCACATAGAGTGAAGCTTATTTTTCTTTTAAAAGAGAATTAAATTCTTTAGGATAAGGAGTTTCTAGATGGATAAGTTTTTTAGTAATGGGATGAATAAATTCTAGGATGTTGGCATGAAGACATAATCTTTTAAGGGGATTAGTATGGCAACCATATTTTTTATCTCCTACTAGAGGATAACCATGTTCTGAGAAGTGTACTCTTATTTGATTTCTTCTTCCAGTATCTATAAATACTTGAACTAGAGTATAGTTGTTATTATATTTAAGTACTTGATAATGAGTTATAGCTTCTTTACCTTGGTTATTCTTAGAAGAGTATACGAATTGATGATGATTTTCTAATAGATAAGAATGATAAGTACCATCTTTGGTACATTTACCATCTAATAGAGCAATATAACCACGTTTTTTTACAATAGTATTCCAATTATCTTGCATCTTATCTCTAATCTTTTGATCTTTACAGAATAGAAGAATACCTGAAGTATCTTGATCTAGACGATGAACTACAAAAATATAATTACGTTTATTATTAGTTTTAATATAATCAGATACCATACGATAAGCAGTAAAGAACTTTTCCTTGTCATTAGAAATAGATAAAAGACCCTGAGGTTTATTAATAGCAATTAAATAATCATCTTCATATAAAATTTCCGTAGGAATTTCTTTGTGAGCAAGCTTGCA
>CAJMQX010000082.1 GCA_905215635.1 uncultured bacterium
TATCACCTAATTATCTCTTTTTAATATTTTTTTCTTATTTTCCATATCATTCTTACTATGTAACAATATTTCTCTTATTATAATTAATTCTTCTAAATCATTCTTATCAAATATTGCATTATCTTTCCTATCTAAAACATTTATTAATTTAATTATCGTATCAAGTAATTTAGGATCATTCTTATCAACCATTAACCCTATATATTTAAGCATATCATTCTCATTTTCATTATTAGAAGTCATTTGTTTATTTCTTAATTTCAATATTTCATTACTTCTTCTATCTACTGCTCTATTCATTCTTTTTCTTTTAGTTTCAATAACACTATTTATTCTAATACAATTATATCTTTGTAGCATTACACAATAAGCATCTTTTATTGCTAATACTAAATTAAGTATTAATAAGTATTTATTAAATGTAGGAACTATTAATATTATTAGTGATGCTATTGTTAAGAATATCAAATTCTTAACATGTATACTTCCATTATAATATAATTTCTTCTTAAAATCTTCCATCTCATCTATTGTACAGTTAATTAATGATTTACCAGAATCAGGATTAATATGATAATTATGATTTTGTTTCTTATCTTTTATATGAACTAGTTTTTCTAATTTAAATGTTAATGCTCTAAATTGTTTTACTCCTAAAAATCGATATATTTTTAATTCAATTTTTTCTCTTCTTTTCTTTCTATCTTCTTTGCTTAACTTCATACTAGTGGCTACTCCTCTCTTCGAGTTTAATACTATAAAAGATAATATCAATGTTGTCAAGTGTTTTGTTAATATTTGTAAAAAAAGAAACTTCATCTTCTTATAAATGAAATTTCTCTATTTATTAACGTGTTTTCTTTTGAGTACTACTACCCTCTCTAAATTTACTAATATAATCTTCTTGTGCCATTTGTTTTTTCTCTTCTATTCTCATTTTTGCCATTTCCTTAATATAAATACTTTTAGCATTCTCAACAGCATCATTGAATTTACATCTATACCATGCAATATCTTCTTTATCTAAACTTACTAAGAAATTATATACTTCATCGCTTTTTACATAAAGTTCTTCATAAAATTGTAATCTATAACTTAATCCATTAGACTTAAATACTTCTGTATTAGTTATTATATCATAATATCTATCGCCTATCTTTTCAACATAAGTTGGTAATACTCTTAAAGGTTGTTGTCTTTCTTTTCTTTCCCTCATTGTTACATATCCAAATAATCCTTTAACTTGATACTTTTCATAATATATATCTGGTCTTGACATAATAACTAAATTACCATAACTTCTATATGCTTTTTCATTATAAATTACATCACCACCATTGATATAACTAACTCTTTTATATTCTCTTGGCTTTCTACTATTATTCTCCATATATTCCTCCCAATTTTCTAATTCTAACAATTTCTTTTTCTAATAATTTATTGCAATCCTCATCATATTGTATTATTTTTTCTTGATAATAATTCATTTTACTAAATAATTCTTTAATATCATTAATATCTAATTTAAAACTTTCTATATCTCTAGTTCTATCTATAATTTGTTCTAAATATTCATCATTTAAATATTTATTAAATCTTTCTAATTCTAAAATACTAACACTCTGTCTATGAAGTATATAATTAATAATCATATTAAATAAGCAAAAATAATCTCCTGTAACATTTATATTTACTAATCTATCACTAGTATAATTCATATTTAAATATTTTCCCATAATAATATTACCATCTATAAATGTTTGTTTATTATTAATAACAAAGCCATCACAATCTATTAAATTAATATCTCCATAAGAATTTATTATAACATTCTTCTCATGTAAATCTGCTAAGCAAAAATCAAATGGTAATTCAGATATTCTATTAATAATACTTAATATTTTAATAAATACTTTTTCTATCTCTTCTTTATCATAAATATTTTTATTTATAATATCTTCTAAAGTTAAACCTTCTATATAATTCATTGAAAATCCAATAGTGTTATTTTTATAATTTATTAGTTTATTAGGTAAAACCAATTCTTTAATCTTACTAAGTTCTCTTCTTTTTTTTAATAATTCTTTCAATATAACTATATTATATTTTACTCTATCATAACAATCAGTATATATTTTAATTACTTCATTATCTTTTATAAATAATTCTGAATATGAATTAAAGTTATCTGTCTGTTCTATTCTCTTACTATATCTATTTAAGATATCATCTTTATTATTTATTTTCTTTTTTATTAACATATTTACCTCTAAAACTATTAATATATATTTTCTTAAAAATTATTATCTCCTTTTTCATAACACACATTATAATACTTCTTTTCCATACCATCCCTCCTGATTTTAATATTATAAATGAAATTTCTTACTTGTCAATATTTTTATACTAAATCATCATATATTTCCATATAAAGAAAAAAGTAAAACTTATATAGTTTTCTTATATAGTTTTACTTATCTATTTAGTATATTCAAATTCATAATCTAGAATTCTAATTATATCTCCTTCTTCTACTCCCATTTTTTCTAATTCTTCATCTACACCCATACTTCTTAGTTTCTTAGCAAATCTAGATATAGCTTCTTCTGTATTAAAGTTAATCATTTTAAATATTTTCTCTACTTTATCTCCTTTAATTACAAAAGTATTACCTTCTTTAATAATTGTAAATGGTTTCTCTCTTTTAAATTTATATAATACATGACTTTCTTGTATATCTTCATCATATAATACTTCTTCCGGAGTATTTTTTACTTTTTCTGATAAAACATTAATAATTTCATCTAAATTCTGATTATTTAATGCTGATATTTCATATACTTCTTTACCTATTTTCTTTTTAAATTTAATTAAGTTATCATGTGATTCAGGTAAATCCATTTTATTAGCAATAATTATTTCTTCTTTATTTAATAATTTAGGACTAAACTTTTCTAATTCTTTTCTAATTACTAAATAATCTTCATATGGATCTCTTCCTTCTGAAGCTGACATATCTATAACATGTGCTATTATTTTTGTTCTTTCTATATGTTTTAAGAATTTATGTCCTAATCCTGTTCCTTCACTTGCTCCTTCGATTAATCCTGGTAAATCTGCTATAACGTAGTTATATTTATCTTTAGTAGATACTACTCCTAAATTTGGTGATAATGTTGTAAAGTGATATGATGCTATTTTAGGATTAGCATTTGTAATCATTGATAATAATGTTGATTTTCCTACACTAGGCATTCCTACTAATCCTACATCAGCAAGCATTCTTAATTCTACTTTTATTTTTCTAACTTCTCCTGGTTCTCCACGTTCTGCAAATGATGGACAAGGATTATTTCTAGTAGCTAAAGTAACATTACCTCTACCACCTTTTCCTCCATATGCTACAATTACTTCTTCATTATGATGTGTCAAATCTGCAATAACCATTCCTGTTTCATTATCTTTAATAGTAGTACCTACAGGAACTCTTATTATTTTATCTTCAGCATATTTTCCATTCTTATTCTTACCTTCTCCATTAAGACCTGCATCTCCTTTAACATTCTTTAAATATCTTAAATCAATCAAAGTCTTTAATCCTTCATCTGCCTTAAATATAATATCTGCTCCTTTACCACCATTTCCTCCATTAGGACCTCCCATAGGTACAAATTTCTCTCTTAAAAAAGCCATACAGCCATCTCCACCACGTCCAGCTGATACTTCCATTAATACTTCATCTATAAACATTTTCTTCACCTTCTTCTTATATATTTATATCTATTTTTTCTTCATCGATAAAGATTATATCATAAAAATAAATAATTTCCTATCATTTTTAATCTAAATTAAATTCTCTATTAACTATTCTACTAATAACATAAGCTATTAATAATAATATTACAACTTTAACTAATATAATTGGATTTTTTATTGATTCAATTATATTAGTACCTATATATCCCCAAAAGAATACCATAAATAGTTTTCCTATCATTATTGCTGGTAAGAATTTCTTTATTTTCATCTCTGATATTCCACATACTATATTAACAGCAAATGCTGGTGTAAATGGTATTGCTATTATTAATACTAAGTTATTAAATTTTATATTATCTATAATTTTAAGTAATTTATTAGCAAATTCATACTTTCTAATTTTTTTATCTACTAATTTTTTAAATATTGTTTGAAATAAATAAAATGACATTACACATCCTAATACTGTAAAAAACCATGATATTAGAAATCCTAATATCATTCCATAATTAGTAAATAGTATTGTAATAAATAATGCTAATGGTAATGGTGGTATTATTGATTCTATTGTAATAAGTAAACAGTTAACTATTAATCCAGCACTATCTAAATTAGTAATTAAATTCATTATCCATTCATATATTTCTTCCATCTTTATCACTCCTAATAATAGTATAACCAGTATAGAAAAA
>CAJMQX010000083.1 GCA_905215635.1 uncultured bacterium
CTCTATCATATTTTGATAGTTCAATTATTTGTAAAAATCAAATAATTGTAAGAGATACTATAGAAAAATTAGAAGAAGAATTAATTACTAATCCAAAATATCGTTTTACTTATAAAGATAATATGTTATTGGATCAAATATTTGCTACTACAATATTATCAGGTGATAATGGTTTGTATTTTAGACCTGAAGAAAAGAGAATGTTATTAACTAAGTTAGCAAATATTGAACCATATTATGCTATTAAAATAGATAAAATTGATGGTTTAGATCTTGACTATAGTAAAGAAGAATTGATAAAGTTAAAAAGAGAACTATTAATTAATAGTGTTGAAACTTATAAAAAAAGATATGGTATAATAGAAGATAATTCTTATAAGAAAGAAGATATTTTTAAGGAAGATAATAAAAAAGTAAAGAGATTAATAAAGAATATAAATAAAGAACCTATGTTATTATATAAAAATAATGATTAATAAAACTATGATATGGAAATAGTAAATCTTATAAATAATTATTAAAGAGAGTTAGGAATGGTGGAAACCTAATATGATTAAAGATTGAATTCACCCATGGAGTTTTATCGTTAACTTGCGTTAAAAGTATGAGATGTATAACTAAAAGTTATAAATAAAGGTGGTACCGCGGGTAGTTACTCGTCCTTTAATTATAACTTTTTTTAATTATAAGGAGGAAATTTATGAATAAAGAAATAATTAATAAGATGAAAGAAGAAATAAAAGAGATATTTAAAGAGGGAATAGATTTAGATAAATTAAATGATTTAAAAGTAGAATATCTTGGTAAGAATGGAAAGATAACTGAATTATCTAAGATGATGAAAGAAATACCTAATGAAGAGAAGAAAGAATTTGGTAAAGCTTTAAATGAGATTAGAGACGAGTTTACTAAATTATATGAAGATATTAAAAATAAGTTAGAGACTGAAGCAATTAATAAGAAACTAGCAGAAGAGAAGATAGATATTACTATGCCTGCTACAGAAATTAAGAATGGAGCTCCAAATATATTAGAGTTAATTATTGAAGAAGTAGAAGAATTACTTATGTCTATGGGATATGATGTAGTAGATGGACCAGAAATTGAAGAAGATAGATTTAATTTTGAATTATTAAATATTCCTAAAGGTCATCCTGCAAGGGATGCTCAAGATACTTTCTATATAGAAGATGAGAAGATATTACTTCGTAGTCAGACATCACCAGTACAAGCAAGAACAATGTTAAAGGGTGAGGGGAAAACACCAATTAGAATGATTTGTCCTGGAAAGACTTATAGAAGAGATGATGATGATGCTACACATTCACATCAATTTATGCAAATAGAAGGATTGTTAATAGATAAAGATATTAGTTTATCTGATTTAAAAGGAACATTTGATGTTATTGCAAAAAAACTTTTTGGAGAAGATTGTGTAACACGTTTTAGACCTAGTTACTATCAATTTACAGAGCCATCAGTAGAAACAGATATTAGTTGTTTTAATTGTCATGGAAAAGGATGCAGTTTGTGTAAGAATACTGGTTGGATTACAGTAGCAGGAGCAGGAATGGTACATCCTAATGTACTTAGAAATTGTGGATACGATCCAAAAGAATGGACAGGATTTGCATTCGGATTTGGAGCAGAAAGACTTGCTATGTTAAAATATGGTATTAATGATATTAGAACCTTTTATATGACAGATTTGAGAGAAACTAGAGCTTTTGATAGAAAGGATAGTGAATAAGATGATAAGTTTAAATTGGGTAAGTGATTATGTAGATTTAAAGGGAATAGATCTTAAAAAGTTAGCAGTAGATGTTACTAAAGCAGGAGTAAATGTAGAGAAAGTTATTACTAATCATATAGATAACTTAGTAATAGGAGAAATAGTATCTTGTAAGGATCATCCTAATAGTGACCATTTACATATATGTATGGTTAATGTAGGAGATGAAGTTAAACAAATAGTATGCGGAGCTCCAAATGTAAGGGAAGGACTTAAAGTAATAGTGTCTTTACCTGGAGCAATATTACCAGGAAATGTAGAAATTAAAGCAGGAAAAATTAGAGGAGAAGAATCTAATGGAATGATATGTGCTTTATTCGAATTAGGACTTGAAGAGAAGACAGAAGAAAATTATAATAAGGGAATTCATGAATTACCTGATGATGCTCCAGTAGGAGAAGATCCACTTAAATATTTAGGACTTGATGATACAATATATGAATTAGATGTACATAAACATCGTAATAATGATTGTTATTATCATATAGGATTTGCTTATGAAGTAGCTACTATTTTAAATAAACGAGTAAAATTACCTTTAATGGAATATAAAGAAATTGATAAAAGTGTAAAAGATTATTTTAGTTTAAAAGTAGAAACTAGTAAATGTCCTTATTATTTAGCTAAGATGGTTAGTGATGTAGAAATTAAAGAATCTCCAGAATTTATTAAAAGAAGATTAATATCTGCTGGAATGAGACCTATTAATAATGTAGTAGATATATCTAACTATGTAATGTTAGAATTTGGACAACCAATGCACTTCTTTGATAAAGATAAACTTGGAGATAAAATAGTAGTTAGAGATGCAAAAGAAGAAGAAAAGATAATTACACTTGATGGAAAAGATAGAGTATTAAGTGATTCTGATATCGTTATTACTGATGGGGAGAAAGCAGTATGTATAGCAGGAGTTATGGGAGGACTTAATACAGATGTAGATGATAATACAAAGAATATTTTAATAGAGAGTGCAATATTTGATCCTATTAGTATTCGTTATACATCAAGTAGACTTAATTTAAAAAGTGAAGCATCAATTAGATATGGAAAAGGACTTAACTATGAATATACTTTAATGGCTATGAATAGAGCATGTCACTTATTAGAAAAATATGCTAATGCTAAAATTTTAAAAGATATGGTAAGTTATGATAAAGTAGATAAAACTCCTAAAGTAGTTAGTTTTAAATCTAGTGAAATAAATAAGATGTTAGGAATAACAATATCAGAAGAAGATGTTAAGAAAGAATTAGAAAGATTAGATTTTAAATATACTAAGAAAGAAGATACATTTACTTGTACAATACCTAATAGACGTCTTGATATAGATCCATTTGTTAATGATATAGCAGAAGAAATAGGAAGATTATATGGATATCATAATTTAGTATCTACATTACCAGTAGTTCCTATTAGAAAAGGAGAATATGTAGGAGATGTTAAGTATCGTAAATTAGTTTCTAAAAGACTTAGAAGTCTTGGGCTAAATGAAGTAAAAACTTATACATTAGTATCTCCAGAAAAAGCTAATATGTTTAATTATGAGGGTAAGAGCCAAGTAGTTTTACCTAATCCTATGAGTGTAGATAAATCTGTAATTAGAACTAGTTTATTACCTTCACTATTAGGAATATATGATTATAATAAGGCTAGAAGAGTAGATGATATATTTATTTATGAAATAAGTAAGACTTATGATAAAGATTATAATGAAGATACGAAGATTGGAATACTTATGAAAGGTACTTATCTTGGTGATAAATGGCAAAATAGTAAGATTAAGACAGATTTCTATTTAGCTAAGGGAATTGTAGAGAATATATTAGATTATTTAGGACTTAAGAATAGATATAGTTATGAAGTGGGAAATACTTTAGAATTACATCCTGGTATTAGTGCTAAAATTATTCTTGGTAGAGAAGAAGTAGGTATTATAGGTAGAATACATCCTAGTATTAATAAAGATGAAATATATTTAATAGAATTATCTTTGAATAAACTTATTAAACCTATTAAGAAGATTAAATATAAGGAATCTAGTAAATATCCTGAAATAAAAAAAGATGTATCATTTTTTGTTGATAAAGATATTACTTGTAAACGTATTGAAGATATGATTAAGAAAGCAGGTGGACGTTTACTTACAGATATTAGTTTATTTGATGTATACCATAATAGTGATCAAGAGAAATCTTTGGCCTTTACACTTACATTTAAAGATAATGATAGAACTTTAACTGATGAGGAAGTAATGGTAGTATTTAATAAGATAATTGAAGAAGTTTCTTCAAAATGTCCTGCTAAATTAAAGAGTATATAGTAAGAATTAAGAATTAATTATTATATGATGAAACATAAAGAAAAGTAAACACGGGAGGGATGTGATTTACTTTTCTTTTGATTTAAATAAATATAAAATAAAAAGAAATAGCAAGTTATTTTAACTTAGCTATTTCTTCTTTAGTTAGACCAGTAATTTTAGAGATTGTTTCTACTTTGATATTCTCTTTAAGCATCTTTTTAGCTACTTCGAGATTGTTTTGTTCAATGCCTTGTTTAATTCCTTGTTTGAGACCTTTTTCGGTAGCTTCTACAATTAGAGTGTTATATTCCATTTCACGA
>CAJMQX010000084.1 GCA_905215635.1 uncultured bacterium
AGATAAATAAAAAAGAAAACTAGTAAAGAGAAAAAAGCATCTAACGAAACGACAAGTCCTCTTTTCAAAAAAGATATTTTTTGACCCAACAAATAAGCTTTATCATCAATTTTTCTTCTACTAGGTAATACTCTCATAAAAATAGTTGCTACAAAATAACCTATAACGCCACCTAAAGTATTCAAAATTAAATCATCTACATCAAATAAACGATACCCTCTAGGATAAATAAAGTATAATCCAGACAATTGAGTAAGTTCAAAAAATAGACTTAATAAAAAGGTATAAAATAAAGTCTTTCCAAAACTCTTTTGAAAATAATAATGTAAATAGACACCAAATGGTAAACATAATAGTAAATTATAAAAGACTACATAACTACAAGGTTCCAATAAAGCTTTTAAATAGGTATGAATATCGGTAATTCTAAAAGAAGTTTCCCTAATAAAATCCGAAACAAATTGAAAAGGAACTAATTGCATTCTTGGTGTTGTAAGCTTTACTACTTCCTCTATAGTTGGCAAAGGTAAAATTACTAAAAAATATGCTGTTAATAAATAAAGAATAAATGAATAAATAATGATTACCCTAAAATAATAAATAGAACCGTACTTATGATATTGAAATAAAATATATGGAATGGTAAAGATAAATGCAATCACTGGAAAAAAGATAAAAGATGTTCTAATTATTTCTAAATATTCTGACATAAAAAAATCACCACATCTTTATTATATAATAAAGATGTTATGATTTTTATGACAATTTAGTCATGTTTATGATAATGTTCATACCCACCTATTAAATCAATCACATGGTAACCTAATTGTTTTAAATGAATACATAATTTTCTACTTTTACTACCTGAAGAACAGAATATATAGTAAGTCGATGTTAAATTCAGATAGTTTTCTGGTATAACAGCTAAATAATTATAGGGAATATTAACAGCATTTTTAATACTACCTAAAATATATTCATATTTATCTCTAATATCAATTAATATTCGTTGATTACTGTCGTGTGTATTAAGAGAAGTGATATGAATTTGATCTATTTCATTAATATCAATAGAATCATACATATAATCAACTCCACTATATTATATGCAAAAGAAAAAACAAGTTAACAGGTAACTTGCTTGTCTCTAATCATCGAAGAAATCATCAAAGAATTGATCATCACTAATAGTATTTACATTTTCTGGTATTTTATCTTCATGAATAATTGGTTTTATTTCTTCTTTCTTTTTATTTTCTTCTATTTTAGAAGTTTCCTTTAATGGAATATCTTCTACTTTCTTAGAAGGCGTAACCATACCAGTAGAATTTGTATGTAATAAATCATCAATTGTAAATGGTTTCTTTTCTACTACAGTATCCTGTGGTTTTACTTCTTCTTTTATAGGAGAAATAACTGGTTCCATTTTTATTTCTTCACTTGGAGTAGAAATAGTAGAAACTGGAGTAACTGGTTCTTTATTAGGAATATCAGAAACACTTTCTTTCTTTTCTACTGGATTCATAGTAGTAACTGATAATTTTTCTTGCTCTTCTTTCTGTTTCTTTTCTTCTTCTTCAATTTCAGCAATCTTAGCATCAATTTTCTTAATAATGTCATCTACATTTAAACCACCATTTATAGGTTTAGGATTATTATTTGATATTATACCATTACCACTCATCATACTATTACTCATAGGATTAGGTCTATTAGGAGCCATCATACCGCCAGGCATATTATTAGGCATTCCGCCAGGCATATTATTAGGCATTCCACTAGGCATATTATTAGGCATTCCACCAAACATTCCATTTGGCATACCTCCAGGCATTCCACCCATCATACCATTATTTCCACCACTAGTAGGATCATTCATCATCTGCATTAATTTTTCTTTTTTCTTTTGTTTTACATATTCTCTTAAATCAAAGGTATGGACTTCTTGTTTTTCACGGTGTGGATAATCGGCTTTTGTATACTTTTTACCGAATTCCATCTGATAATAAGGAACAAATTTAGTCTTAAAAGGATTTTTTCTCATACGAAGAATGATAACTTCAAATTGTTTCATACGCTGTAAGTCACTAATCGTAACTAATGGAGTGGAAGCAGTTTTATCATCTTTTTTAGATTTTACTTCTCCACACATCTTAGAAATTTCTTCTAGTGCCTTTAACTCTGTTGTAATTAGATAAATTGTATTACCACAGTTACCTTTAATGGTTTCTGCATTTTCTTTACCATAAACTTGATCAAGCTGAGCAAAGTTTTGGATAATCATAGTAAAACGAATTTGACGACTACGAGCTGCAGTAATCATAGTCGTAATATCTTTTAACGGTGGCATATTTGCAAACTCATCTAGTAAGAAGTTCGTTCTAACTGGAAGTTTACCACCATGTTTTTGAGCAGTCGCAATTAATGTTTCATAACATTGCTTTAAAAGAATGGTAACTAATGAGTGATAAGTTTTCTTTTCATCTTGAATAACGATGAATAATGCTGTAGGTTTTTCACCAATAGAAGATAATTCAAAGTCACTATGGCTTAACATTTCTGATAAGTTTTCACGAGTAGCAAATAACTTAATCTTTTGTTTAAATACAGAAATAATAGATCCTTTTGTTTCACTAGGAGCCATAATAGTACCACTTGCATTTGTATAAGCTGCACCACTTGGATCCATCATACTAAAGTATTCTTTCATATAAGTAGAACCGCCAAATTTTTCTTCACCAACAGTAGTCATTAAGCTGATACTATTTAAGTTAATTTGACTTTCATCTGCATCATCAAATAGTGCTAAAGATAATCCTGAAAAATAGTCAGCTGAGGTTTTTTCCCAGAATGGATCAGCATTTCCTGATTTTTCTTCATACAAAATATTAGCAGCAAGGTCATCTAGTAATTCGATTGCTTTATCTTGATTACCTGATTTATACATATGATATGGTAGTGATAATGGATTCCATGAATTACCTTCTTGTGGATCACGGAAATTTAAAATTAAAACATTGTACCCTTTTTCACGAAGCATATTAGAAGTTTTTTCATAGATTTCGCCTTTAGGGTCAGTAATAATCATAGATTCTTTTTTCTTAGCTAAAACTTCAACTGTTGGGAAGATAACCGTTTGTGTTTTACCAGATCCAGTAGCACCAATTACTAAAGAATGGTATTCACCGTTATCTACCCAAACTTCATCTTTTTTAATAATTAAAGGAATACCAGCTACATCTGATGTTTCATCACCAGGTCTTACCATAGCTACACCTTTATCTTCTTTTATTTCCTTTTCTTTTGCCCAATGACTATATCCTTTAGAAGATTTTTCTGTTGAAAAACCAAAGCCACTTTCTCTTTCAAAAAAGTAAGAAGATACTGACATAAAAATAGCCCCTAAAAACAAGAAATAAAATACTAAAGTAGTTAAAACTCTACTAGGAGCTAAAGCTGGAAATGGATTAAGTCCATAAAAATGTCCAGTACTAGCAAGTTCAGGAAAGTTTAAAATACCTAAACAAACTATATAAAATAAAAAGATAGCAAAAATAATAAATATTAATACATCACTTGCATCAGCTTTAAATTTTAATTTCATAGTATTATCACTCCAATTACTTATATTCATTATAACAGATATTTTTTATTTATTCACAAAAATTATGGATTAGCTTTCTTTTTCCTGATAAATCATATAGTAAAGCACATTCATCTTGTGGTCTACTATAATAATTCTTAGTAAGCAATAATTCTAATTTATTATCATTCTTGATATCTATTACTTGTTTTATCATAAAGCTAGCTTCGTCATAAATTTTATCAGGGGTAGTAATTACTTTTTCTATTACATAGTTTTTATTATCTTTTACCATAAAGACAATAGAAAATACTTTAGTAGCTGTACTTTCTGTATAAAAGTTACTAATAGAATAAACTTTTTCTAAGTTTCCATCATTATCTACATCAATAGTTTGTCTTTGAAACAAATCAAATTCATAAGTAGTATCTAATCCTAAAGAAGTAAGAAGATCACTAATATATATTTTATCATCTTCTAATACTTCATCATTACTAGCAAAAGCTTTTACACTAAATCCTATATTACTAGAATATGCAAAAAGTGGTCCCGTATAGCTAACATCTTTTCCATTATCATATAGATAAAAACGGTTAGTAAATAGTAGTTTATATTTACCTTTATAACTTTCTCCATCATAAATCTCAAATTCTTTTAATTTATAATCATCATTATCTGTAATATTACTCCATTTACCATTTTCATATTTTATTTTCACAAAAGTATCAGATAATATATATATTTTGTCATGTTTATTTTTTAAGTATCCAGGTAAAAAGATAATAAGCATAATTA
>CAJMQX010000085.1 GCA_905215635.1 uncultured bacterium
ATATCATTACCTAAATAATATAATTCTTTATTCTCTAATACTATCTTACCATCTCTGTCATATACATTATATGTAGTAAGTCCTTCATTATATTGATAACTCTTAATATAATTACCTATCTTATTAAAAAGACTAGCCCTCTTTACATCACCATTTATATATAATACACTATTATCTATATTAAATCCCATTATAATATCATTATCATATTCTTCATAATATAACATACATTCATCTATTTTTATTTCATTATCAGAAACAAGTTTACTTCCTACTTTGCATCCTTCATTCTTCATATAATATTTGTTATTTATCTTAGTACCATCAGTATATATCTTATTATTATAAATATACATATAATTATCATTATTCCAAATAATTAAATTCTCATCTACTCTTACATTATCATATATTACTTTCTTACTATCAGTATCTATTATTTTATATTTATTATCATATCCAATAGCTATATATCTATCACTAAGTCTTAAATATCTATCAAATCCTAAATACATCTCTTTCTTAGCATCTATATCAACAAGCATATTACGTTCATTATTAACAAATACCATTGCTAGTATATTATTAGTAATATTTAAAGAATATAAATTATAATTAACAAAAGTCTCTTCTACAAAGTAATCAGGAAGTTGATATATTTCTTTCATATCTTTATTATATATCTTATTATCTACTAGTATATATTTTGTATTAGTATCCACCTCATGTACACTCATACCATTAATACCTTTAATTATCATATTACCAGTATTATCTATTACCATATATTCATTACCAGTATCTATTAAAATATACTTATCATTAAATACTTCATAATTATCTATTTTTCCATCATGTTTATATATAATATTATTATCAAAATTATATACTATAATATTATCTTCATTCTGCTTCACATAAAAATTACTATATATATTAACATTAGTATCATTTATAACTATCTTATCATTTATATTCAATTCTTCTTCATCATTATCTTTATTCTTATTATTATAAATTCTAAATAGAATAATACCTATAATTGTTATTATTAATAATAATATTAATACTAATAATATAATCTTCTTTTTATTCTTTTTCTTTTTCATAAATCTCCTTATTATATATTCATTATATCACATAAATAAATTTAATTATTAGTAAAAAAGTGCTAATTATTTCTAATTAACACTTTTTCTATATATAACACTATCAAGTACATTAAATAAGATACTATAAGAAGAATTATTATTCCTGCAAATACTAGATTTAGATTAAATACATCTGATCCATAATTTATTAAGTATCCTATTCCTTCTTTAGATACTAAGAATTCTCCCATTATTACTCCAACCATACTCATACCAACATTAATTTTTAAACTATTAACAATCACATGATAATTATTAGGAATTATTAAATATCTTAACATTTGCTTCTTTGAAGCTCCAAAACTTTTTAATAGTTTTATTTTATTCTTATCTGTATTAATAAATCCTGAATATACATTACTAATCGTAATTACTATTGATATAAGTAATGCCATTATAATAATTGACTTTATATTAGCTCCAAATATAATTATAATAATTGGTCCTAATGCTACTTTAGGTAAACTATTAAGTACTGTTAAATATGGATCAAATACTCTATATAAGAATTTACTATACCAAAGTATTATTGCTATTATTGTACCAAGTATTGTTGCTAAACTAAAACTTATAACTGTCTCATATACTGTTACCCATATATGATTAAATAAATTATTTTGATTATATAAGTCTATTATCGTTTTAATCATTCTACTTGGAGAAGAATAAATAAATGTATTAATTATTCCTTTATTTGATGCATATTCCCATAGTATATTAAATCCTACTATTATTAATATTTGTACACTATATACAAGTATTTTCTCTATTTTTAATTTTCTTAAATATAATTTATACTCTCTACTTTTCATGATAATCAATCTCTTTCCATATCATATCATAGTATTCTGAAAACTCTCTACATTTTCTATTATTAATTGGAGTACTCTTTCCTTCCATTTCTATATTATATATTTGCTTAACTTTTGCTGGTCTTTCTGTAAGTACTATTACTCTATCTGCCATAGATATTGCTTCTGCTATATCATGAGTAATCATAATTACTGTCTTACCTGTATTTTTTATTATTTTATAAACATCATCTGATACTGCTAATCTAGTTTGATAATCTAGTGCTGAGAATGGCTCATCTAAAAGTAATATATCTGGCTTCATCGCTAGTGTCCTAATTAAAGCAACTCTTTGTCTCATACCACCAGATAAACTAGTCGGATAACTATTCATAAAATCCTTAAGGCCATATATATTTAGTAAATTTTTAACATAATCAATCTTATCATCACTAACTTCTCCACGTACCTTTAAGCCTATTAAACAATTATCTAAGATAGTTAACCATGGAAACAAAGAATCATCTTGTAGCATATACCCAATCTTTGTATCTTTATTAAGTATTATTTCTCCTCCACTTTTCTTATCAATATTACCAATAATATTAAGTAAAGTACTCTTCCCACATCCAGATGGTCCTACTATTGCAACATATTCTCCTTCAAAAACAGAAAATGATATATCTTCTATTGCTGTAAGTTCTCCTTTCTTATTATAATATTTCTTATTTATTTCTTTAAGTTCAATTATCTTATTCATAATCTTTAAAGTACTTATCATAAATTAGTACATTATAATTAACTTTATTTTGAAGTTCCCCAGATGCTTCAATTATTTCTTGAATATGATTCCATTCTTCTTCATTTATTGTAATTTTTTTCTTCCAAGCTTCTCCAGTTTTATATCTATTAATAATAGTTTCCATATCACTTAAACTTGTATCTGGAAAATATTTAACTACTATTTCTGCTATTTCTTTAGCACTATGACTATTAACATATTCAAGTCCTTTATTAACAGCTTTAGTAAAGCTGTTAATTACTTCAGGATTATTTTCAATATAACTTTTTCTAGCATTATATGCTGTATATGGAACTAATCCTCCTAGATCACCTACATATGCTACTACATAACCATAGCCATTCTTTTCTACTGATGTAGCATTCGGTTCAAATAATGTAACAAAATCACCATTACCACCTATAAATGATCCTTCCATTGCTGGAAAAGCTACTGAAGTATCAATCTCTAAATCATTCTTAGGATCTATTCCATTTTCTCGAAGTGCCCATTCAAAAGTCATTTCTGGCATTCCTGCTACTCTTCCGCCTATTACCCTCTTACCTTTTAAATCATTTAAAGTAAAGTTATCATACTTTTCTCTTGATACTAAAAATGATCCATCTTTTTGTGTTAAACCTGCAAATGTCATTACATAATCTTTTTCGCCACCATTATAAACATATATTGTAGCTTCTGATCCTGAAAATCCAATATCAGCATCTCCCGATAATACTGCTGCCATAACATTATCTGCTCCACTAGTAAGTACTATTGAAACATCTAATCCTTCTTCTTCAAAGTATCCAAGACCATGAGCTACATATTGTGGAGCATAAAATACACTATGAGCAACCTCTGCTACAGTTATCTTCTTTAATCTATTATTCTCTTCCTCTTTAATTCTAATTATTGCCAAAGTAGCAAATAAAACTACTAAAAAAATAGATATCAAACCTACCAAATTTTTTTTCATTTTAACCTCCATTTTCATTTTAGTATATTCTCATAGTATCCTACTTGTCTATTCTTTAGCCTAAAAAAAGAAAAATACTTATAATTAAATATTTTTCTTAATTAAGTCTCTAATTTCTCTAAGTAAAACTACTTCTTCACTTTCTTTGACTTCTACTGGTTTTGCTTCTTCTTTTTTATTAAATTTAGCTAATACTTTAATCATTATAAATATACATATTGCTATAATAAGAAAATCTACAATATTTTGAATAAATGTTCCATAAGCAATTACTGCATCTCCCACAGTTAAAGTAAGTTTAGAAAAATCGAGTCCTCCAATAATTATTCCTATAAGTGGCATAAATATATCATTAACAAGTGATGTTACTATTTTTCCAAAAGCAGATCCTATAATAACACCAACTGCCATATCAACTATATTTCCTTTAGAAATAAATTCTTTAAACTCATTAGCTACTTTCTTTTCTTTATCTAGATTAATTTTCTTTTTATCCATAAATTCCTCCTATATCCTTATTTTATCATAAACCAGACTTAAAATAAAGATATAGATATTATTATTAACTACCTGCACTGTTGTGTTACAATTGATGTGATACATTTTTGTATAAAAAAAGTGACTCTTGTCG
>CAJMQX010000086.1 GCA_905215635.1 uncultured bacterium
TCCAGTCTTTATTGATAGTAGAGCTGATATTTATATTAACTGTAATTTTTCAGATGTCTGTCAAATAGAAAAAGGCTATCAACCTAATCTATTAGAAAAATATAATTTTAATACTCTTATTATTGAAAACAAATCAGGAGCATATTCATATCTTAAAAATAACGATAATTATGAATTATATATGCAAGATAAGAATAACAGTTTATTTATTAGAAAGTAAAAAGCTATAGTTCATTTAACACAAACTATAACTTTTTATTTTAATTTTAAATATTACTAAACATATAAACCATAGAAATCAAAATCAGTACCATAACACCAGCACCTGTTGCTACTAACATAACCATTGTTTGACTTTCCATATGATTTAATCTCTCTTTATATTTTTGTTCCCTAGCTTTTGCTTGTAAATTAGAAACTGTTCTAGAAAACATTAATAATCTTTCTTGTTTATCTTCTTGTTTACCAAGCCCTAAACGATATAAAAGTCTCATCATTCTCATAGAATCTCTAACAGGATATTCATTAGCAAATTCCATATAAGGATCAATAGAAGAATCACCAGCATCAATCTTAGCTATCATATCTCTTAAACCTGGTTTAAAGATATCAGGAGCATCTTCAATTGATTTTGCAAGAGCAACTGGAACTGTATAATGCTGAATTAAAATCTCTAATCCTTTTAAATAATAAGGAAGCATAATATCGATATCATGTAAATGTTTTTTATAATACTTTTTTAAAGAAGTGTAATTAGATTTAAAAACTAAGTATCCAACAAAAATAGATAACACAATATTAATTGCACTAAGTTCTGTTAAAAAGATAAATAGAAAAACGACAATAACGATAAAAGCCATTTTAATTCTTTTATTAAATAAAACATTAGGGTCAACTTTTTCTCCATATTTAGCAGCTACTAAAAAATCATAATCACTTTCTTTTAATAACTGAAATACTGCTTGATTATCTTGAATAAATTTTTTACCATCTACTGTCTTATTATAAAGTAATACTCCAAGAATTAAAGCTCCACAAATAATTACTTCCACTATTCAGCACCTACATTCTCGTTATAATATTTTTCTCCTTTTAGAAGAAAATAACTATTAATCAAGATAATACCATGTAAAATAATTAAAATAATTGGATTACCAAGAATCGCTATATAAGTCTCTCTACCAAGTAAATACTGTACTAACATAACCATTAGATAAAGCATAACACCATATTTTAAGAAAGACTTATGGAAGTTAGCTCTATCAATTCTATCACGGTAAACGCTTTCAACAAGCATATCGATATCAAGTTGCATATTTTCTAAGGATTCTCCAGAATCTCTAGAACCTTCTTTCGTAATTTGTAGGAACAACTGATGCATATTTTTTACGATATAGTAAGGATACTTATTACTCATATAATTTACAGATTCATCAATACTACCATTTTCATAAGCCATAGAAATCATCATATTTACATCACTTAAAATAGGATCTTCTAATACTCCACTTGCAGCTACTCCTTCTAGAGCTTTAACAAAGCTTTGTGTAGTAGCAAATTCCATAATTGTATTAGTAGTATATACTTGTACTTGTTCAAAAATAAATTCACTATAAACTCTTTTGCATCTTAAAAAAGCTAAATAAGGAATACAAGCATTGGCAAGTAAAATATAGATAATAGAAATAAATAAATTATAAAAATATAAGTAAGAAATAACGCCAGCAAAAATAGTGAAAACAACAACTTGCATCATATATTGTTTTGGTGTATATTCTTGCCCTAATTCTTTTGTTTTCTCTCTAACTACTTTAAAGGAATAAGGTGCAAACTTATCATAAATGACGCCTGCTTGTTCCGTTATAAATTTATAAACATTTTGACCACGGTATTGTCTATAAATTATAATGAATAAAGCAATTATTAATAAAATAATTAATTCCATTTTTTTCATCACCTCTTTTATGAGTTTATTTGGTCTTGATTGATATTAGTAGTAAAGAATCTAGGTTGTTGTGGTACTTGATTTACTACTTGTTGATTTGATGAAGTTACATTTTTAATACCTGTTTCACTAGAAAGTTGATTATCTGGAATATTAATAGGACTACTTGGAATATGAACTGGATTTACTGGTGTAGAAGTAGTATTTTGAATAGGCGTTGTAGGAATATTCGTACTACTTTCTACTTCCTCTTTTTTATTTTCCATAATACTATCTAGATTAAATTCTTCTTTTCCACTAGGATCTGTACTACTAGGATTATCACTAAATGCATCCATATTTATATTAATATTTTGTCCTCTTAAATACTCAAGTAAATGATCACTAGGCTGTTTTTTTACTACTTTTCCTGTCATAGTTTTTTGATATAAAACATTATAAACTGGTTTATTTGTTTCTTCATCAATATAAAACTCTGTAATTTCATCAATTTCACGATGAAATTTTCCATACTTAGCACTATAGTAAGCTTTGATATGAACAGCTAATTGAATATAACGATAAATTGTATTTAAGAACTGATCTACATCTAAGTCTGTTTCCATTAAGGCATACATTCTGTGTGGAACAGCACTAGCTTTATCAGAGTGGATTGTAGATAAAATATTATGTCCTGATGAAATAGAGTTACGAACAGCACTTACTGCTTCTGCACTACGAACTTCTGATAATAAAATCCATTTTGGATTTTGTCTCATACAAGTAACTAATACATCAGAGTAAGACGCTATATTATTGGTTTTCATAGCTACAATATCACGATGTGGATAAATCTTATCTAAGTGAAGTTCCAAAGTATCCTCAATCGTAATAATCTTTTCATTTTCTCTCGTATGACTCGCTAAATATTTAACGAACTCTGTCTTACCACTACCAGTTTCACCACATACCATAATATTACAGTGTCCTAATACACATTGGATTAAAAAGTCATGAATATCTTTGGTAACATAGTCTTCTTTTAATAAATTTTCTTCTTTAAGACGAATCTTAGCTGGTGTTTTACGAATAACTAACGCAATACCATTAGTAGCAATAGACTCATGTACAAAGTTAAGACGTAACTCTGGACTTTCAGCATCAAGAAAGGGACTCGCATTATTGAAAGTTGTCCCCATAACATTAGAACACTGAAACGCTAGCTTTTCAACTGTAGCATTATTAATCTTAGGATTTTCAACACGATAAGAACCTTTTTCCAAAGAACGCAACCATATCTGTCCATTATTGGTATAAGAAATATCGGTAATATCATCATTATCAATATACTCTTTAAAAGCTCCAAAATCTAGTTGTTCAAACATATTATCTTTCATTAAAGCCCCTCCATTATTCTTTTTATTCTTTTAATTATTGAGTAACTGTATCATCAGTCCATACAGTTACTTTATTTATAAAATCTTTTAATGATTCATTAGCAATAGATACTTCTCCAGGATTTTCTTTAGTAGATTCTGCTGTTGGTACTGGAATTAATGTTACTTCATAAGTTCTTAAGTACATAGCTTTACGAAGTAAAATATGATATTCTTCAGGAACTGCAAAGATAATTTGTGATGGTGTTTTAACATTTTCAGGATCTTCAAATACACTATCACCATTGGCATCTACTACATCTAAAACTTTTACATTTTGAAGTAGTTTACCAACCATAATCTTATCTTTAGTGTCACTAGTCATATTGTCTTCATCAATCTTATTAACTGCTTTTAGATAAATATCGATATAATTACCTGGGTAAACTTTATTACCATAAGTAGTAGATGTTGTAACACTCATATTAACAAGTACATAACCATCAGGATAATTATAAATAATAGAATCTGGTAAATCACTTTGAGATACTACACTACCTCCATAGAATAAGCTTCCTTTTGGAATGGTAGTATTTACATTCGTATATTTACCAACTATTTGAGATACAGAAGTAATAGCATTTCCTTTTATCATAGCAGGTGGTACTTCAATACTTCCTATCATATCACTCGTAATTTTAGTTCTTGCAGGAATTGACTGTGTTGCATAAGGAACAGAAATTGGATTAATAGCTGATTTAATACGGTAATTATATCCAACATATAAGACTACTAGTCCAAGAAGTATTCCTACTACTGTAACTGTATTTTTATTAGTAAAGAATTTTTTAATCGTTATTGAAATATTTCCTTTCATTTTTCATTTCCCCTTTCTTATTCATTAACATTCTTTAATAATCGATCTTCTTCATATTTTGTTTCCAAAATAGCATCTATTTTATTGACAATATCAAAATCTTCTCCAGCAAATGTAGCAAC
>CAJMQX010000087.1 GCA_905215635.1 uncultured bacterium
ATCAAAATTATAAGGAATTAGATAGTTATTATCTTCATTTTTAATTACTAATATTCAAAACCACAAAAATGACAAAAAGAGTAATAATTATCTTTTATTTACTTTTTATTACCCCCATTACAAACCAAATTGGAGAAAGTATTATACAAATAAATAACTTTATCATAAATTTAGTACATTTTATACTAAATTTTATTAAATTAATTATTAACATTGTTATCATTCTAATCACCCCTTATTTTAGAATAATCCTAAAATATTTTTTACAATCATTTCCCTCTTTTTCAAATCTACATTTTCTATTATATCAAAATTATAAGGAATTAGATAGTTATTATCTTCATTTTTAATTACTAATATTTCATTTTTACCATGTTTTTCTATTTTTCTTACTATCCCTTTTACTTCTCCATCACATACTACCTTAAGGCCCACTATATCTTCATCTAAATATTCCCCTTCATTAAGTTTAATATCTTCTTTATTAACAAAAACATATTCTCCTTTATATTTAAGTACTTCATCAATATCATAGTATCCCTTAATCATAATCATCTCAAATATTTTATGATGTCTATAACTAACAATTTCTTCTTCTTGTTTATCTTTTCCAATATATATTTTCATTCCTGGTACAAATACTCTATCTTTATATCTAAATTCTGATAAAATTCTTACTTCTCCCTTTAGTCCATGAGTATTAACTATTTTACCTATTAAAACATATTTCATTTATTATTCACCTCATACATTATTATTGAAGCAGCTACTCCAGCATTAAGACTTTCACATTTATCATTCATTTTAATATAGATAAACTTATTACATCTATCATATACTTCTTGACTTATACCCTTACCTTCATTACCTATAATTAATGCTATATATTCAGGTAACTCTATGCTTCTAATATCTTCTCCATTAGTAACTGAAGTTCCATATATAGTATACTTATCCAAACTATCAATAAAAGGTACTATATCTCTAACAATTACATTCTTATTAAATATCATTCCTTTAGTACTTCTAAGAACTTTACTATTATATAAATCTACACACTCACGACTTAAAACTACAGTATCTATATTAAAAGCTACTGCTGATCTAATAATTGTCCCTAAATTTCCTGGATCTTGTATCCCATCTAAAATAATTATCTTCTTACCAAGTTCTTTTTCCTGTATCTTTTTACAAACACCATAATATTCACTAACACTTTCCATATCACTAATCTTCTTCATTACTTCATAACTAACATTAGTATATGGTATATCTTTATATGGACTATCATACCCATCAAGTATATATAATTCTTTTAATAATCCATTCTTATAAGCTTCTTCAATTATATCTAATCCTTCTATAAAGAATAGTCCCATCTTATCACGATATTTTTTTTCTTTTAATTTAACTAATTCTTTTATTCTTTCATTATTAACAGATGTTATTGTCATAGTATCCCTTCTTCTTGTCTATATTATAACATTTTGCTATTGAAAAAGAAACTATTAATTATTCTTAACATTTCTATATATCACATTATTATCTTTTTATCGTAGGCAATATAAATATATCATGCAAACAATCGTTTGTCAATGCGTTATATCATTTTTTCTACATAAACAAAAAAAGATTATAAGTAAATGATACTTTATAAAACTATATCATTATTTAGTAATCTTTTATATTTTAATTCTAACGTCCACCCATAGATCCGCCGCCACCAAACGAGCCGCCGCCTCCGCCTCCTGATGAAAATCCTCCACCACCAGAAGAATAATTCTCAGCAGCACTCCTAGCACTACTAGCAGCATACACACTACTTGAAGATATATTATTAACAAATATTAATGTTGAATAATCTACATTTGCCATTTCCATCTCTTGTATAATTTCTGGATATAGATTTTTAAATTGTTTAGCAACCTTATCTGCTATTCCAAATAAATAAGCAAACATTAAATATTCATCCCATAACTTAACTTCAATAGCATCTTTCTCTTTCATTCTAGAAAATTCATTTAAATATAATTTAAGTCCATATAATCTAGTACTATCTTCATAAATCCTATCATCCATTACATTCTTCTTTTTACATTCTTCCTTAGTAGCTCTCTTATATATATGTCCTTCATTCTTTAATCTACTAATCTCTCCATTTTCAAACTTCTTAAATATATTTAGAAATTCATTATAATGACTACGACACCATTTTTCAAGTTCTTTTGCTTCAAGTATTCCATCTCCTGAAGCTTTATACATCATCTTAAATAACTTCTCTTCATTCTCATTATCAAATGTTGGATTCATTGTTAAATCTATAACACTAGTCTCTTTATTAAATATTCCTTTAGTCTGATTAGTAAGTCTAACTTTATCATTTCTAATCCATTTAAGTAATATAGCTCCAAGTATATTACTTTCTTTATAAGTAAATATATTCTTGTTTAAACTAATTAAAGCATTTGCATAGTATATATCTTTATTACATGGTATATCTCTAAACATTTGTGTATTTTTCTTATCTATCTTCTTATTATTAATATATCCATATCCTGAATCAAATACTGCTTTAATAGCAAATATTACTATTAATAAAGGAAATATTCCACATATAATTATATTAAATATTATTATAACATAATCCCAAAAGGTCTTTTTATATGTATAATCATAATCAAAACTTCCATCTTCTGATTTATTATACACATCATCAAAAGTATTATAATCTTCTACTGTATAATCTGTCTTAAAGGTATTAAGTGGAAATTTTGCTAATAATACTACATAATCATTAGATAATTCTCCATCATTACTCATTTTAATTAATCCATTTTCTACATAAGCATATCCCTTATATCCATATCCCCATACATCTAATGTATCAGGAAATTCATAATAACTAGATACTTCTACTGTAAAGTTTTGCATAGTTACTTCTGGAAATAATGTTACATATACTACTTGACTATCTTCTGTATTAAATACAAAATTAGATAAATTATAGGTTAAAGTAAAGGTATGTTCTTTCATATCACTTTTGCCAAAACAAAGTTCTATTCCCTCACTTACATAATTAATTCCATAGTAACCTGCTTTTTGACTTAAATTCTCATTAACATTCCATGTTTTATAAGTAAGTTCTTTTCCATCCATTAAAACTTTATAATTAGATAGTTCCATTCCTCCAAGGTTATACATCTGTTTATACCATTCTGATCCACTACTAGCTTTTACATTCCATATTTCTTTTATTTCCGCTGAACCATCTTCTAAGATATTAATTCTCATATCAATCTTCTTAATAGTATCAGCTTTAACTCCTAGAATAGGTACTAACATCATAAATAAAAATAACATTATTTTTTTCTTCATAAATACACTCCTTAATAATATTATATATTATTCTTTTAACATTTTTCTACATTCTTTATATTTAGGATAATATTTTCCTACTAAAAACCAAAATTCTCTACTATGATTAGGATGAATAAAATGACTTAGTTCATGAACTATAACATAATCTAAACAACTACTATCATATTTTGATAATTGATAATTTAAAGTAACATTATGATTCTTTATATTACATACTCCCCATCTACTAGTCATATTTCTAATCTTTAAATTAGGTACAGGTATATCTTCTTCAAATACATTATACCAATAATCAAGTCTCTCTTTATATATTCTAATAATCTCTTTATCTAAATATTTCTTAAAATCTCTATTATTATTAGCATATATCTTATTATCACTAAATTCTATCTCATTAAATCCATATATCAAGTCATATTTCTTTCCAAAATAATAAAATTCTTCTTGCTTATCTAATCTCTTCTTATCTTTATCTATCATCTTTTTAATAGTATCTATATTATCATTAATAAGTTTCATAATACTATTTTTACTTGTTAAATAATTAGTAGTTACTAATACTTTTCCATTTTTAACTCTAATATAGGTATTACGATTATTCTTCTTTATTATTTCTACTTCATATTTTATATTATCTATTTCTAATATCATATATCCCCCTAAAGAAAAAGACCAAAAAGTCTAAATTCTTCTAGGTATATCCTAAAATTTTACTTTTGGCACTTCTTTTTCTTTTTCATCTATCTTAAAGTATTCAAAGTTCTTAAATTTAAACATATTAGCTACAATATTAGATGGAAACATTTCTACAAGATTGTTATATCCCATAGCTGAATCATTATAAAATTGTCTAGCATAGGTAATTTTATCTTCTGTTTCTTTAAGATC
>CAJMQX010000088.1 GCA_905215635.1 uncultured bacterium
TTTATTTCCTTCATCATGAAGTTTATTAATAACTTCTACTGCCCCTTCTTTTACTTTTAAATTAGATCCTATCTTATCATAATGTTTAACTATCATAGAAAAGAAATCATCTAACGATAATACTTTATCTTTAACTGCATAATAATAAGGATATTTTGCTTTATTAAGTTCTTCTAAAGAAATATCAAATATTTCTGCATACACCGGTTTCATACATTCCCAAGTATTTGTAATAGTATCATCCATATCTATCCCTATTCTCATGTATATCTTCCTCTCTATATTTATTTAAGTAATAGTTTTAAAGCTTCTTTAATCTGATCTTCTATTGATAATTCTTGACTTATATTAGGTACTATCTTCTTCAAGTCTCCTTGTTTATATCCTAATGCTAATAATGCATCCATAAGTTCATTATTATTAGTAGTAATTAAACTCATCTGTCCACCATCTAATTTACCCTTAAGATCAAGTATTATTTGTCTAGCTACTTTATCTCCTATTTTAGGAAATTTCTTTAAGTAAAGTATATTTTCTCTATCTATAGCATCTAATATTCCTGAAATAGATCCTGTAGCTAACATTGGTAATGCCATCTTAGGACCAAGTCCCTTAACCGATATAAGTTTAAGAAAGAGATTTAATTCTTCTTTATTCTTAAATCCATATAAAGAATATTCATCTTCTCTTACATAGTTATAGGTATAAACAGTATATACTTCTCCTAATCTATAATAATAAGGATTAGGCACATATATCATATACCCTATATCATGATTATCTATTACAATATAATTACAATCTATATCTTTAATAATACCTTTTATATATCCATACATCTTATTTATATTCCTTTATATCACTATTTTTCAAGTCTTTTAATACATCCATATCCATAGTGGTAATCATTTCACTATCTTTATTAACATTCTTTATAGTATCATTAATCATTATATTTAGTAATTCTTTATAAGAAATATTTGCATCTTCCCATAGATGGTGTGAAAAACAAGTAGGAATACTATTAATTTCATCTACATATAATTTTTTCTTTTTCTTATCATATAGGAAATCTACTCTAGATAGTCCTGTATTATTAAGAAAATTTATTGTCTTTTTAGCTAGTTCTATTATTTCACTACTCATCTTCTCTGGTATCTTAGCAGGTACATTTCTAATTATATTTCCATTTAAATAGTTCTCTAAATTACATTTATCATTATATTCCAAATAATCTAAATCAGTTTCTATTTCTTCTATTGAAGATATATATAACTTATCATTAGTCTTTAATATAGAAATATTATATTCAAGTACATCATCTATTAATTCTTCTACTATTACCTTACGATCATATTTTAATACTTCATTTATAATATTATCTAATTCTTCTTTTTGTTTAACTGTTCTAATTCCTATACTTGACCCTAATGTAGCAGGTTTAACTATTAATGGATAATCTAACTTATCTATCTTTTTAAATAACTCTTCTTTATTTCTTTTATATTCGTTATCAAAGAACCAAACATATCTAACTGTAGGTATTTCATTAAATTCTAATAATTGTTTAGAAAATACTTTATCTTGACATATTACTGAAGAATATATGTTATTAGACACATATGGAATGCCTATCATTTGTAAATATCCTTGTATTGTTCCATCTTCAGTCCCTCTTCCATGTACCATTGGTATAACTAAGTGTAATTCCTTAAGTTCCCTTTTAATTAATCCTGCTGTTTGTAATACAAATCTTCCATCTTTATTAACTAGATTAACTTTAGTAGCATATTTTTCTATTAAATTAAAATTATTAAAACTATCAATATATCTTAGGCATCCTGAAGAATACCATTTTAAATCTTTAGTAATATAAATTGGTACTATTTCATATTTATCTGTATCTATATTATCCATTGCTTGCAATGCTGTAATAATAGATAATTCATGTTCTAGACTTTTTCCTCCAAAGATTACTCCTATATTTAATTTCATTACTTATCACCTTCATTTTAAGTTTATCATATAAAAGAAAGGTAGTCAAACAAATACCCTCTCGTTTTACATAAAATAACTATTCTTATGCCAACTTCAAATCTATGTAATCATCATCTATCTAAAAACTAAATTAAATCCCTTTCACTATTATTATTACAAATCTATAACTAAATTACTTCTAATTTATTAAAATTTCTTCATTTTTTTCTAAATTAATCATAAGACATGAAAAAAAGAACGATTTCTCGTCCTCTTCAAAAACAATATTATTGTTGAGCAGCAATAACACCAACGATATTCTTGCCTTCAGTTGAAGTACTAGCATATACAGTACCAGTATAAACTTTACCAGAATATTTACTAGTTTGGTCAACAGCATCATCATTTTCCAAATATATAACTAAACTATAAGTAGCAGTTCCACTAGTAGCAGGTAAATTTACATTAGTAAATTGTTCTTCAGTTGCTCCAGTAGGAACTAAACCGCAAGCATGAGCTGGCTTTTCTGTATCAAAAGTTGAACCTTGATCACTTTGCTTGTAAACACAATATTTAAGGTATTCATTGTTTGCTGGACCAGATTCACCTTGACCAAAGGTATTAGTTTCTGTCTTTAATGATAAATATACAGTAGTAGCTACATCTGCTGTGTTTGAAACAGTAAATGTATAGTAACTACATAATCCATAGTTAGCACTAGCATCAGCTGCACTAGCACCACGACATTTTTCATTGTTTTTAGGATGATCTACATCAGTTGGCTCAGATTGCTTATATGATGTTAACATAGTAGCTCCTGAAGTTGGAATTAAATCTTTTGCTATATATTTCTTAACTTCAGCAACCTCTAATGCACCACTAACTCTCGCTGAATTAGCAGCTGCAGCACCTTGTGCACCATTAGTAGTAGATGCGAAGTATGCAAATGTAGCACCGATTATAGCAACTACTAGAGTAGCTACACCAATTACTCCGTAAAATATTCCCTTTCCGTTATTGTTTTCCATTTTTATCTTTCCTCCTTTACTATAATAATCATAACAGATTATTAATCAAAAAGCAATATATTTTTTGCATTTTTGTAATTATTTTTTTTAGTTAATATAATTCTCTGAAACTATTGGAACATCTACTTTATCATTATCAGTAAGTCCCATAGTAGGAAGTATAATATCATTATTTTCTTTAGCCATATCTTCTATTTTATTTAACATATTATTAGGCTTAACAGTACCAATATTCTTAATAAGAGGTATATCAGAAGAACCACTATTTATATTAGAATTATTATCATTCATTTCAAATTCATTATCATCTAAGAATGGATCAGTTTCTTTAAATAAATCTACTGTCTTTTCTTTCTCAGGTTCTTCTACTATTATTTCAGTAGGAACTGTTACTTCTTTCTTATCTTCAGGGAAAGTAATTTCTATTTTACTACTATTATCTTTATAATTAGTTTCTCCTGGATCATCATCAGTAAATACATCTTTAACATCTAGATTAATCATTCCAGATACTGGTACTTCTATATGACTATTATCTACTTCTTCAGGTATTTCTTCTACATTATTAGTAATAGTATTCTCTACCTCTTTTTCTTTCTCTTCTATTTTCTTAATTTCTTCTAATTTCTTTTTCTCTTCTTCTTCTAGTTTTCTTTCTTGTTCTTTAATTTTTTCTTGTTTTTTTCTTTCTGCTAATTCTAATTCTGCTTCTTTTATTTTATCTCTTTTATTATTAAATTTTTTAGGTTCTAGAACGATAACTACTTTTTTCATTACTAATTTAGCTGTATCACTAGCCATCTTAATATTCATTTTTTTAGCATCTTCTATTCTAACAACCATATTATCTGGTTTCTTTTCGTTATCTATATTTTTACTAACTATATCTTCGTATATTTTCTTTTCTTCTGGTAAATCTATCTTTTCTATAACTGGACTATCTACTTGATATTCTTTTAGTATACTTTGTATTTCTTCTCTATTATTAGCTCTTTCTAATGCTTCTAATCTATTTTCATAATCTGATATATCTACTATTAGTTTATCTATATTTTCCATATTATATTTTTGTGCTTTAATAACGCTAAGTTGTTCTTTACATACGTTAATAAAGTATTCTAATATATCATTACTATCTATATCAAGTTCTTCTCTATCTTTACTTCTACTAGTAAGTATATCATTAATTTTCATTCTTTTTTCTAGTAATCTATCATAATCACTTTCTTTATCT
>CAJMQX010000089.1 GCA_905215635.1 uncultured bacterium
GTTGTCTATTAAAAAATGATATTTTAATTATCTTATCAATAGCTATTTATGTAGTAGATATGATAAGAATCAAAAAAATAAGAGCAGAAGAACAAGTAAAAAAACCTCTAGTAATTACGGCTAGGGTAAAAAGATTATTAGTAACAATTTCAATTCTTTATTTAATTCCACTTGTAGTAACACTATTAAATAATAATCTAAATTATAGTATGTTAATGGTATCATCTATTATGGTTTATTTAGAATATTTAGTTGTTTTATTAGCTAAAGTTATCAATAAGCCAGTAGAAAGATGTGTTTATTTAAAATACTATCATCAGGCACAAAAGAAATTAAAGTCAATGAGTAATCTATCTGTAATAGGAATTACAGGAAGTTATGGTAAAACTAGTAGTAAAAATATTTTAAGTGATATTTTAAATGTAAAATATATAGCGAGACCAACTCCTAGAAATCTAAATACAGAGTATGGACTTATGATTACAATCAATAATCATTTAGATAAATTTGATGATATATTAATTGCTGAAATGGGAGCATATAGGCCAGGTGAAATTAAGACTTTATGTGATATGGTTCATCCTAAATATGGTATTTTAACGCGTGTTGGTACTGCCCATTTAGAAACTTTTAAAACAAGGGAAAATATTCAAAAAACAAAGTTTGAATTAATTGAATCCCTTCCTAGTGATGGTGTAGCAATTTTAAATAAAGATGACGAATGGCAAACAAACTATCATCTAAAGAATAACGTAGAAGTAGTATGGATAGGAATTACGAATCAAGATGCTGATGTTGTTGCATATAATATAAAGTGTAGTAATAAGGGAAGTACATTTGATATTAAATTTAAAGATGATGATAACTATTATCCATTTGAAACTAAATTATTAGGTAAAAACAATATTTATAATATCTTAGCAAGTGTAGCTTTAGGTAAGAAATTAGGTATGAGTATTAACGAACTACAACAAGGTGTTAGAAAAGTAAGATCAATAGAACACCGTTTAGAGCTAAAAGACTTGGGTAATATTTATATGATAGATGATGCTTATAATTCTAATCCAGTTGGAGCAGAAATGGCAGTTGAAGTATTAAAAATGATGCCAGGAACAAAAGTAGTTGTTACTCCAGGAATGATAGAACTTGGTGATAAACAAGAGGAATATAATGAAAAATTTGGTACAGAAATAGCTAGTGCTGCAGATTATGTAATATTAATAGGAAAAAATATTACGAAACCAATTTATAATGGATTAATAAAAGCTGGTTATAAAGAAGATAAAATATTTATTTTAAATAAGGTAGTAGATAGCTATCCATTAATTAATAAATTAAAAGAAAAAGATAAAGATATTTATGCACTATTTGAAAACGATTTACCAGATAGTTATAACGAAGATTAAGGGAGATGTTTGAAATGAAAATTAGATTAGGCGTTATTTTTGGTGGTGAAAGTGTAGAACATGAAGTAAGTATTATTTCAGCTATACAAGCCATGAACAAAATGGATTCAGAAAAGTATGAAATTATTCCAATATATATCACGAAAGATAGACAGTGGTATACAGGTGAAATGTTAAAAGAAATAGAAACTTATAGCGATTTATCATTAATTAAAAGATATGCTAAAAATGTAGTATTATATGAAGATAATGGCAAGTTTGTATTACAGAATAAAAAAGGATTTAGAAGAATTGTAAAAGAAATCGATATGGTATTTCCAATTGTACATGGAACTAATGTAGAAGATGGTGTTTTACAAGGCTACTTAGAATCAATTGGTATTCCATTTGTAGGTGGAGATGTTTATGCATCAGCTGTAGGACAAGACAAAATCTTTATGAAAGAAATTTTTAGAGAAAATGATTTACCAGTTTGTGATTATGCATGGTTTTATGATACAGAATATGAAGATGATAATGAAAAAGTATTAGCCCGTGTTGAAAAGTTAACTTACCCAGTAATTATAAAACCAGCTACTCTAGGAAGTAGTGTTGGTATTAAGACTGCACATAATAAAGAAGAATTAAAAGTAGCTATAGATGAAGCTATTAAATATGATCATAAGATAGTAATAGAAAAATTAGTAGAGAACTTAATGGAAGTAAATATTAGTGTATTAGGTAACTATAGTAATCAACAAGTAAGTGCTATTGAACAAGTAATACCTACTAAAGATTTCTTAACTTATGAAGATAAGTATTTAGGAAGTAGTAAAACCAAAGGAAAAATAGGTGGTAAGTTTAAAACATCAAAAGGAATGGTATCAACAAGTCGTGTAATACCAGCCCCACTTCCTAAGAAAATGAAAGAAGAAGTTGAAAAAGTAGCAGTAGGAGCTTTCAAAGCACTTGGATCTAGTGGAGTAGTAAGAATAGACTTCCTAGTAGATGAAAAAGAAAAGAAAATTTATATTAATGAAGTAAATAATATACCAGGTTCTTTATCATTCTATTTATGGGAACCAATTGGAAAAGAATATACTGAATTATTAGATGATATGATTAATATTGGTATTCGTGATTATAAGATGAGAATAGCTAAAACACATTCATTTGATACAAATATTTTAAAAGGTTTTGCTGAACATGGTGGACTAAAAGGCATGAAAGGTTCTAAAGGTAAATTAAGATAAAAAGGTATAAAAGTATGAGATAAACTTATACTTTTTTCTTTTGTCCAATTGACTTAAAACTAAAATAAAACTATAATAAAGATGTAAATAATGTAAGGAGGATACGATTAATGGAACGAAAAATTTATGCAGATTTACTAAAATGGAAAAAAGACCCTAACAGAAAGCCTTTACTCATTTATGGTAATAAGCAAATAGGAAAAACTTATACAGCAGTTGAATTTGGGGAAAGAGAATATAAAACCGTTTCCTATATTAATAGTGATAACAATTTAGAATTATTAAAAATTATGCAAAAGGAAAGAACAATAGATAAAATTATAGCTAAGCTATCACTTCTTACAGGGGAAAGTATTTTAAAAAACGATACTTTAATTATTATTGATAATGTAATTGATGATGATATTGTAAAGGCTGTTAAAAAGTTTGGAAAAGAGCCTAATGACTATCATATTATTATGATTACTTCTTTAAAAGAAAAACTATTAACTTTTAAAGGTGAAGAACTTCAATATAAATATATGTTCCCAATGGATTTTGAAGAATATTTAAGAGCAGTAGGAAATATTGAATTAATTGATTTTATAAAATCATCATATCGAAGTAATAAACCTATGCCATTTCATAATATAGCGATGGACTATTATGAAGAATTCTTAATTACAGGAGGACTTCCTGAAAGTATAGAAGCAAATATTAGAAAAGAAACAGATTTAAAAATAAGACTTATTCATGAAAAACAACTAGATACCTACAAAAAAGAATTTTTATACTTAAATAATTTGATTGATATTACTCGTTGTAATGAAGTATTAAATATTTTGCCATATCAACTTCTAAAATCTAATAGAAAGTTTCAATATGGGTTAATGAGAACTGGTGGTAGAAGTAAGGATTATGAAAAAGCATTAGAATTCCTATCAGCTAATGGTATTGCTTATAAATGTTATAAAATAAGTGAGGTAAAACCACCACTAAGTAAATGCAAGGATCCAGAAAGCTTTAAATTATACTTAAATGATACAGGAGTATTATTTATGATGATGCATTTATCAAAAATGAAATTATTTACAGATGATAACTTAAAATATATTCTCTATGAAAATAATTTAGCTAGTGCTATTATCTCTAGTGGTTATAACTTATATTATTATCAGTCAGAAGGAAAAGCTGAAGTACCTTTTGTGGTACAAACAAGAGCAGGTAAAGTAATACCAATAGAAATTGTAAATAAAAACCTTTCAAAGGCAAAATCACTATCACTATTCATGAGTAAATTTAATATAACAGAAGCAATTCGTTTTACTGAAGATAACTTTAGCATAAAAAAAGGTATCAAATATGTACCAATTTATGCAGCATTCTGTTTAAAAGAAAATTTATAAATCTACTTGTTAACAAATAAAAATATTATATAATTTAGCTGTAAGAAAATAGATTTTAAGTATGTTACTTAAGGACGATGTTTATTTAACTATTGTCCTTTTATTATATGGATTTTGATGATAAATTAACTTTTCTAAAATTCACTAAATTACTACTTTTTTA
>CAJMQX010000090.1 GCA_905215635.1 uncultured bacterium
TTCTTTATTTTCTCCACTTCTCCATGAAAAGTATGCAAATGTACTTCCAAGTAATGCAATTATTATACTAAAAATGATTATTAATGTTATTATCTTTTTATTCTTATTCATAACTATACCTCATATCTATATATACATTCTTATTATTCTATGATTATTTTACCATTTTTTTATTTTCATGTCTATAATATTAGCTCCTTTTTATCTACAAATTAATATATTTTTTGAAAGCATTTTTAAAAGCAAATAAAAAAACTCGTTTTTAGGTTTGTAACGAGATTTTATATAACATTTTATTTTTCTTCATAGATATCTAAGTAAGCATAATAGCAAGAATCAACATCTACTTCACTGGACTTATCTTTTTCTAAGCAATGTTCCATTATTAAAATATAATTTGCAGTTAATGCTCCATTAGCACTTTTTTTTGTTGGCTTTGAAGTTTTTAAAAAATCAATGTATTCAGTAAAAGTAGGTTTTATACCACTGAAATTTGATGATATTAAATTACTATTATTACTTCCTAATTTAACCATGTAGATGGTATCTTGTGAAACATTTAACATTGATTTAAAGGGGGATGTGTTTATTTTTGTAACTTTTGTAGTATTTTTTAAATACTGGGTAATTAATTTTTCACCACTAGTCTCATTAACATTAGATATTAATAAATCACGATAAAAGCCCAATCTGTAAAGGGTATTTACATCATAATAAGTAGCTCTATTTCGATATGCTATATACACTTTAGCGTAACTTGTATATAATCCTGTTATAGCTACTAGTACTATTGCTGATACTACTATTACTTCAGCCATCATAAATCCTTTTTTATTCATTTTATCACCAACTTTTTTATTTACATTTAGAGTCATACTTGAAGGTAACCTTACCACCACTAATAGTATATCTTACGCCGCCAGTAAATGTATTACCATTAGCATCTACTTTTTCTTTATCATTTAAATCTAATTTGTTAATAAGAATGCATGATCCAGATTTTGAACTAAGACTATTTTTATTTTTTTCATAATATAGTCTAGCATAACTTTCAATTACTTCTATTTTGGCAGCATTTTGTTTTTCTTTATTTCTTTCAATAGCAGCACTAATAGATGAAATTGCCATAACTGATATTGCTAACATAATAACTACGACTGCTAATAATTCAATTAGGGTAAATCCCTTATTATTTTTTTTCTTTTTCATTTTATCTTCTCCTTAATTTTTTTATTTTTATAGCAACATCTTGCTTAGAATTAATTAGTTCTCCAATAGAATGACCATAATTTAGTTCACTTATTAGATAAGCTAGTTTATGAGAACAATCTACTGATTGAAACCATTTTCTAGTAAGATACCTATCAGGAACATAATTAACATTAGTAGCATACACTCTATCGATAATACCTTGATTATAGTATTCATCAAATTTAGATACACCTTGAGTAAATAATGCAAAAGTTACTACTAGAAATATTTTTTCAACGCCAATTTCTTTTAATAATCTAGCTGTATCTAATATTGATTCACCACTTGCTATCATATCATCTACTACAAAGGCATATTTTCCTTGCATATCTTTATTGCTTGGACCTAAGAAACGATGGTCAATTATTGGGTTTTTACCATTTATTACTTTAGTATAATCTCTTAATTTATAGAAAGAACCTATTTGAACGTTACCTAACATTTCTGAGAAAACGCGAGCTCTTTTCATGGCTCCTTCATCTGGAGAGATACATATTAAATTATCAAAGTTAGTTATTTTTTCATGAGTGAGTAAATCTAATAACAGCATATCTGTTAAATAAACATTTTCAAATGCTGTGTTAGGAATAGCATTCATAATTCCTTTATTGTGAACATCGCAGGTTACTATCTCGTTGACACCCATATTGGTAAGTTCTTGAAGAGCCATAGCACAATCTAACGACTCACGAGAATCCTTTTTATCTTGACGTGATTCGTATAAATATGGCATGATAACCGTTCTTTTTAAGGCATGTCCACATTCAGCACTAAGAATTCTTTTTATATCCATAAAGTGTTCATCAGGTGACATATAATGTATATAATTATAATTTTGATAATGAATACTATAATTAGATACATCTGATAAGATATATAAGTCTTTATCTCTAATAGTTTCTCTTAAGATGGCTTTTCCTTCTCCATTATTAAATCTTATTAAAGAAGCATCTACTAGATAGTTGTCTTTATTGTTACGAATATCTTTTAAATGTTCATTTACTTTATTGCCAAACTCTTTAAAATTATCTGGTACAATTATCTTTAATTCACTCATACTATTTACCCCCCTACTTTATTTCTAATTTATCGAATGATACATTTAAGTAGTTTCTACTAGCAAGAAAGTCACAACGGTGAACATATCTTTGTAGTTCTGTTGTTGGTAGTGGTAGTACTACTTTGCTATATTTGTTAGTATTCCATTTACCCATATGTGATTCAATTAAAGAACATAACTTTCTAACATCATCAATATTCATCTTTAATTCTTTTTGATGTTCTAAGATTAATTTAGATGATAAAAGTGGATGATCAAAACGGGTATACTCTTCTTCAGGATCACCTTTTTTTAAGCCATCATGCATAATTAATGCCATTATTACAAGATCTTTTTCGGTATCAGTAAAATTATTTACAGTTTCAAATAAATCATGAGCAATACGCACTGCTACTTTGGTATGTTTTACTAATCCATTTTTAGTACTAGCAAATTTAGGATGATATTTACCGGTACTAGAAGCTGGTATAGTAAAGAAATAATCTGGTAGTAAATTTATTAGATACTTTATATCTTCTTTATTATTATCATCTAATAGATAATTTATTTCTTTTTCAAAATATTTTATTTTATTCATATTTCCCCCTAATGTTTACATCTAACTTGTTATAAGGTATTTCAATATTAGCCTTATCAAAGTATTTTTTAATTAATTTATAATAATCTCTTTTTACTTGGTAGTGTTTTTCTGGTAAGCAGTCAATACTTACTAGGTATTTGATACTACTAGAAGAGAAATCACTTATTCCTAGTAATTTATAATCAGCAATAACATTATCTATTTTTAAGACGTCTTTTTCCATATCTTTTAAGGTACTTTCTAATAATTCTATGTTGGTATCGTAAGCTACATCTAAAGTTATTAGAAGTGTAGTATTATTTATACTATAATTGGTTACTTCTTTAAAAGAAGAATTTGATAATATTTTAACTTCTCCTGTTGCAGCTTTAATCTTAGTTGACATTAGTCCAAAACTGATTACTGTTCCTTTAAAGCCATTTATAGATACAACATCTCCAATAGAATATTTATTATCAAAAATGATAGATAATCCTGCTAGAAAGTCAGCAATTAAATCTTGAAGGGCTAAACCTATAATTACTCCAATTACTCCAATAGAAGCTAAGATACCTGAAGTATTTACACCATAGATACTTAAGATAGATAAAACTACAATTATTAGAATTAAATATTTAATAATATTTTTTATTAAAGAGATAATGGTTCTTTTCTTCTTATCAATATGTTTATTTTTACTTATCTTATTTATTAATACTCTAATTATATTATAAATTATTATTCCTAACAAGAGATAAGCAACCGGTAAATAAAACTTTTCATTTTTAATAAAATCTAACATTATAAATCACTTCCTAATATTTGACTTAAGATATAATTAAGTAGATAGATATACTGATAATTACAGTGAAGATAATTATTAGATACTTCTAAATATTTATCTTGTAATAATTTTTTAATAATTTCTTTTGATAGTAAATCATCATGATATTTATTATTAAATGTATCTATACTAATACCTTTAATTAATCTTAATCCTAAAATAAGATCATTTTCTTTTTGAATACTTATATCTTCATAATTATCACTATCTATATAATTACCATTTAGATATTTAGTCATATTTTTAGTATTTGATATACGATGATTATTTAGATAACTTACAGCACTTAAACCAAATCCATAGTATTCTAAATTTTGCCAGTATGTTTTATTATGAATACTTTCATATCCTGGCTTAGCATAATTGCTGATTTCATAATGGAT
>CAJMQX010000091.1 GCA_905215635.1 uncultured bacterium
TTATTTTATGAAGATATTTTTTGATAAGAGAAATATTTGATTTAGTCTTTTCAGTAATGATATGGTAGTTATAATTATCAAACATTTTGCTTAATTGCATAAGTTCATTTAAATGCCCCCCGGTGGAGGCAATAAATAGTACTTTTTTCTTTTTCATACTTACTCCTTAATTTTTTATTTCGTTAAAGTAATCATCTAAATCTTTAATAGTGGTATGTGTCATAATTGCAAAACGAGGGATTTTATATTTGTCTCCTTTAACAGTAGCTAATTGGTAACCATAAGATGTAGGAACTTCACCAATAAAGGCCATGGTAAAGCCAGCTTCTTTTAACAAATTAGTAGAATATGCATTATATTCATAAAATGGATAACAGAAAGCAGTAGAACCATTTAATGATTCTCTACTAGCGGCTAGGTCTTTTAGAATTTCATCTTTTGGTAAGCATTTAATTTCAGCACCCTGTCCCCCACTACATTTACCACCATTATGAAGATTATGACTATGTGAGTGAAGTTCAATATAATCTGTTTTATAGTATGTTTTAGGATCATGCCATGATGTTATTAGAAAGATAGTGGCATTCATTTTGTATTCAGTAAGTAAATCGACGCCATCTTTAGTTCTAGCACCATCATCAATAGTAATAAGAACACTCTTAGGTAATTGAAGTTTACCATCCATATACATTTCTAATTCATTCATAGTAACGGTAAAGATATTTTTTTCTTTGAAATAATCTAGATGGGTCTTAAATTGTTTTTTGGTATGACATATGACTTCACGACATCCGGCAGCATCTTCAGGATTATTTTCGTCATAGAAGAAATGATAATTTAAAACAGCTACACCGTTTGAATTAGACTTATCAGTATTATGATGATTTTCTACTTTTGAGACATCATCTTTTTTAATATATAAAAGATTATTGTTATAGATTATACCATAACGGTTAGTATCTTTAATGATAATAGGAAACTCATATGATTTAGATATTTCATAAAGATAATTATTATCATTATCATAAAAGGTAGTTGTTTCGTTAGTTATAATGTTTTGATTATAGGGAATATAATTTTTATAGCGATCACTTGTAGTAAATTCTTTAGTTGGAGTAACGTCTTCATAAGAGATATAGTAAGTGTCTCCTTCTAAAGATAATTCAAAATATTTAGTTTTTTTAGTTACAGAAGTTTTTTCTAATGATAGTTTAACATTGTTATTAATTTTTCCGACAACTTCTTCATCTTTATTTAATAAATTAGTTTCTTTAGTAGTAATTACGTATTGTGAATAATGTTTTTTAATATTATTTATAGCAGTTTCTTCTTGAAATTTTTCTTTTTCTTTTTGATATTTTATAATTTTGTTATAAGAAACGTGGGCTATAAGTGCAATAAAAATAATTGTTAAAATGATAGAAAACGATTTTTTGAAACAATTATTTTCTCTTTTTATTTTTCTTCTCATATTTATCTCCTTTACTTTAAAATATTATACCACTTTTTTACGGTATTTTCTTTAGAAAAACATTTCACTTTTTCTAGGGCTTCTTTACTCATTTTCTTACGCAAGGTGGCATCATCCATAAGCGATTGTAATCTTTTTACATACAACTCTTCATTTCTTTCTTTTATGACATAACCGTTTTTACCATTATCAATAATATCATTTACACCACTAGCAGTCTCATAAGCGATACACGGCAAGCCATAACTCATAGCCTCAAGTAAGACCATAGGCAGTCCTTCAGTAAGGGATGCCATTAAGAAGATACTAGAATTTAATAAGTAACCTTCTAGTTTTTCTTTAGGAATATATCCTTCTAAAGATACATTATTTTCTAGATGTAGTTCTTTTATTAAGGAAGATAGATTTTCATATTCAGAACCATCTCCTAGAATAGATAGATGCCAATTTTGATAGTTAGTTTTAGCCAAAGCTTTAATAATATCATCATTTTTCTTACCATAATCAAGACGGCTCGTAGTAATTATCTCTTTTTCTTCTAGAGTACTCTTCTTAGTAGGAATACTTTCTAACATGTTAGGCATAAGAACTATTTTAGTATGATGATTATGCTTTAAGAAGTGATGATAATCTTCTTCTAGAGTTTTAGTTAGAGCAAGTAAATAAGCAATATTATTATATTTATGTTTCAAGATGGAAATATATTTTTTAGAATTATTATGATAGTGATGCTCGGCAGCAATCTTAGTAGTTTCTTTAAAACCATATTTACTTAATAGAATACTAAATTCATAACGAGTAGATACTAAAAACTTAGAGTTATTATTGATTATCTCATGGATAACTAAAACTTTTTTCTTAATTAGAATACTTACGGCTTTTAGTCCTTCTTTAAGGGTTTTTAATAGTTTATGATTTTTAAGACTTTCAAGGAAGGCTTCTTTGTTAGGTTCTCCTTGATATAGATACTTAACTTTAATATTATTATTTAGACGATTTACTTGATTTTTAGTAAGATTATAGAAAGATACTAATTCTACTTCATACTTATCTGATAGAGCATTAGCCGTATTAATAGTAGCTGTTTCAATACCACCATAACCTAAGTGTAGAAGTAAGAATGATACTTTATTTTCTTTTAATAAAGATTTCTTTAATAAATAACGTTTTATCTTTAACATTGATATTAATATTACTAAAAAGATTGAGAAATTAGTATAAATATAAGTGTAACCAGCATAGATACTGATACAGAAGAATACTCCTAAGCCCATATATAGCATATATGTTTCAAGGTCTATTAATTTAAGATGTTTTAAGATAAAAATAGTTGATTTTATAAACTCTTTTAATGGAATAATTAAGAAGAGAATTAGACCTAGGATACCAAACGAATAAAGAGCCATAAAGAAATCACTTTCTAAAGCAAGTGAGGTATCTTGATTTAAAAAACCAAGTCCAAATATTTTATATTCAATACTAGATAATTTATATTTTTTATTAGCATAATAGATTTGTTTGAAACGCATATTTGATGGATGAAGTTTATTTTCTTTAAATAAAGTTTGTAAATATTCACTAGATTCTTTATTCCATTCTTGATATTCAATTAATCTATTAATATCTCTATTAGGATACATTTCTTTTAATTTTTCAATAGATAAGATACTATTTGAACCAGATTCATTACCTAGATTATAATCATCAATACTAGTTTGAGCATTATTTCTATTGATATCGGTATTATATTTTACAGGAGTATACTTATAAGTAGTAAGCATAGCAATAATTGTTATAGATATTAAGGCTAAATTAAAGTAATTAGATTTATGTTCTTTATTAAATATTTTTACAAAGATAGATACTAATAAGTAGAGTATGCATACTATTAAAGTGATGAAATAAGGAACTTTAGTACCAATTAAACTTACTCCTACTATGAAAAGAGTCATTATAATAACACGATAATACCATTTTCTTTTAGGAGATAAAATGATATAGATTAGTGATGGGAAAATGATAGAAAAAGCATGTCCTAAGATTTGTCCTGAATCAAACCAACCTTTATATCCTAATTTGTTTAAATCAGCATATTCGTATGTTTTTGAAGCTGTTCCTGATAAGATAGATACTAATAGTAGACCAAAATATAGACAGAATGTTATAAGAATAGTCTTTTTTAATTTACGTAATAATTCTTCTTTATCAGGATAATCTTTAAAGATAGCACTAGTTATTATAAATAAGGCTACCATATAAGCAATATTTATTAAAAATCTTAATTCATGTAAAATGACACTAGTATCTATTAATAATTTATATAAGAGATAAGAATGTCCTATAGTTAAGATAGCAAATAAACTAATATAGATTAGCCATGATTTTTTATTATTACATTTTGTAAATAAGAGATATGCTCCTAGGGCGAAAACAAATATTGGTTTTAGGTATGTAGAAATACCAAAAGGAATAATATCTCTTATAGATAGATATGATAATATATCTAAGAATGGTTGAAGAATAATATATATTAAGAATATTTTTAGTATTTTATATTCTTTTTTTTGCATAATAATCACCTTC
>CAJMQX010000092.1 GCA_905215635.1 uncultured bacterium
GTTACTACAATAATAATCTATCACATTTGAAAAATATTCTTTATCATTTAATTTAAATTTTAAAAGTATTTCCATATAATCACCTATCTTATATTGATTATAGCATGGTAATATTTGAAAGGCAAATAAACTCGTTAAAATATAATTAAAACTGATATATATTGTAAAATATAGACTTATATGACATGAAAAAAGAGATTTTAATTTGATGATATATAAAATCTCTTTATCTTTCTATCATATGAATATTATCTAGAAGAACACCCGTTCCCTCAGCTACGCATGTTAATGGGCTTTCTGCTGTAAATACAGGAACTTTTAACTCTTGAGCTAGTAATTGATTAAAGCCATCTACCAAAGAGCCTCCTCCAGTTAGAACAATACCTTTATCAATAATATCTGCAGATAATTCAGGTGGGGTTTGTTCTAGAATACCTTTAGCAGCATGAATAATTGTATAAACAGATTCACGAAGTCCTTCTTCTACTTCTTCGCTAGTTAAAGTAATAGTATGTGGTAATCCGGTTACTAGGTCACGACCTCTTACTTCCATACTTTCATTTCTGCTACCAGGGAAGACAGTACCGATAGTTATTTTTATTTCTTCAGCAGTACGTTCTCCTACTAGAAGTTTATATTTATCTTTAATATATTTGATAATATCGTTATCAAAAGCATTACCTGCTACTCTTATTGAAGCACTTTCTACTATGCCGCCTAGGGAAAGAATAGCTATATCTGTAGTGCCACCGCCAATATCAATAACCATATTTCCTGATGGTTTTGAAATGTCCATTCCTGCTCCAATAGCGGCTACTTTAGGTTCTTCTTCTAAGAAGACTTTTCTTGCTCCAGTTCTTTCGGCAGCTTCTTTAATAGCATTTTTTTCTACTTGAGTAATATTAGATGGACAACATATTAATATTCTTGGTCTTTGAAAGAAACTTTTTCCATTTACTTTTTTGATAAAATAATTAAGCATTACCTCGGTAGTTTCAAAGTCAGCTATTACACCATCTTTCATAGGCTTTATAGCTTTTACCTTGCCGGGTGTTCTTCCTAACATTTCTCTAGCTTCGGTACCTACTGCTAATGGTCTTTTAGTATCTGAATCAATTGCAACTACGCTAGGTTCATTTAAGACGATGCCTTGGCCTTTGATGTAGATAAGAACATTAGCTGTTCCCAAATCTATTCCAATGTCTTTGTTAAACATAAAATCACCCTTTCATGTATATTTTACCATATATTGACAGTTTTTTATAGTGTAAGTTGTCTTTTTCTTAAAAATAGTTGTCTAGTTGACTCTCCCCCAAGCAAATGCCTTGTTTCTAAATGATTATTCATTATTTTTTTAACTTTTAAATATTTATCTTTATCAATTAACATAAGTCTTTCACCAATATCTTTGTGAACAGTACTCTTACTAATGTTAAATATAGTAGCTGTTTTACGGATGGTATCCTCAGTGCTAATTATATGATTAGCAACATTAATAACACGGTTTATTATTTCTTTATTCAATATAATTACCCCTTTATTAAATTATATTATTTTATAAAAGGGCTTATACCTATAACTCATCTACTGATTTATTATAATATGATTCGGGATTTACTAATTTTCCTTGATAAGTTAATTCAAAATGAAGATTACTATCACTACTATATAATGGACAAGTTCCACTCTTTGCTATTACTTGGCCTCTTAAAACTGTATCATTTTCTTTTACGGATACTTCTGATAAACTTTGATAAGTACTTATTAAATCATTATTATGTTTAATTTTAATAGTTTTACCAAGAATTTTATTATCTGTTACTTCAATAACAGTACCATCTAGAATAGATACAATATCAAATGTTTCTTTATTAGTATAATCTATACCAGAATTTTGCATATAAGTATTTTCATAATAGATAATAGCATTTTCTTGACTAGATGATTCAGCTTCGTAGTCATAGAAAGATTTACTTACTGTGATATCAGAAATAAGATATGGTCTTAAGATATAAGTATTTTGACTTACTACGGGAATATACTCATTATCAGTTACTATTTCAGAATTGACATATTCCATCTTAGAATCATCTTTAAAACGATTAGTATTAATAGTCTTTTCAATTAGATACATGCTTGTACCTAGGACAAATAAAGTTACAGTATAGATAGCAGGAACTACTAGATTTTTCAATTTTCTTTTATTCATTTCACTCACCTACTTCTAATATTAACGTTTTTTTATTTTATATACTTAATTTTTTAATTTTGTAATATTAGTATTAGGATAGTAATGTTTTAGTATTGCTTGATAAGTATAACCTTTTTTAGCCATACCTAATGCACCATACTGACTCATACCAACGCCATGACCATATCCTTTCATAGTAATCTTTATGTTATCACCATTTAATTCAAGGGTAAAATCTGTTGATCTTAGGGATAATTTATTATAGAGATCTGTTCCTTTAAATTCATGATCATTTATTTTTAAAAGAAGTATACGATTGGTACTACTTCTTTTTATTATTTCAACATTTAAATTTTTGCTATATGGGAGATTTAGTTTTTCATAAAATTCTTTTAAGGAGATGGTTTTGTTCGTAAGATATGCACTGGATACTTCAGAATCCCATGGGCTATCAACGCTTTTTAAATAATCGCAAGGAAAATTAAAAACGTTTTGACTATCTTCAGTGTATCCATTACTAGTAGAAAAAAACATGGCATCTACGATGGAGTTATTGTATTCTAGATATTCATCTAGGGTTTCATTGACGGCGGTTCTTAGTTTGTTGATATTTTTTACATAGTTATGTCCCCAGGCTTCTTTTAAATAGTCTTCATCTAGATATACCTGATTCATAATAGAATCTACAACATCATAATCATTATCTTTATTATATTCCATTCTTTTTAGAGCATAACTTCTTGATGCTACAGCCTGAGCTTTTAAAGCTTCCATATCAAAATTAATAGGCATTTCTCCTGCTAAGACACCAACAATATAGACTTCAAGAGGAATTGTTTCAATATTATTAGTATTGTTTCTCTTAACACGAATATACGTAGTAGTTATATAATTTAGTTCTATTTCTTTATAATTTTTGTTATATATTATGACAATAAAAAAAGGAATAAAAATTAGTAATGTTATAAAGATGATTATTTTTTTCATTATAACCTCCCACTTAATTTGTACTTCCTTATTAATACTTATTTTAAAATCTCGGTAAAATCTAAGATAAAGTTAGTTGTTAGATATGTTAACGAGAAGATAATAATTATATATATTATTCTTGCTTGATATGGGCGATTCTTTTTAAAGATATTGCTTAAATTAATTGAATCTACTGCCCAGATTACAAGTATCATTATTAAGATATAGAGAATAAATTTAGGCATTTTCGATATCCTTAATCTTATTATTTCTATTAATATATCTATCTATGTTAGAAAATGGTGTTTCAATAAAAGTCTTTACTACTTCAATCATTGTTTCTTTATCCATTTCTTCAGATATGGCCATGGCATTAGCATTGTTATGAGCTTTTGATAATGAAGCTTCACTAACGGTAGAAACCTTGGCACAGTATATACCTTTCATTTTATTTAGGGCAATACTCATACCTATACCAGTACCACAAATAGCTATTCCTAAATTTACTTCTTTTTTTAGAATTCCTTCTCCTAGTTTTTTGGCATAATCTGGAAAATCAGCTGGTTCCTCGCTATCAGTTCCATAATTTATTATATTATATCCCAATTCAGTTAAATATTCTGTCAAAAATTGTTTTACTTTAACACCACGATGATCATTTGTAAGTCCTATTGTCATTTTATATCATTCCTCTCTTTATTTATTCATTATTATATTATACTTACCTAACTTAATCTTATGACAAGTAGATAATTTAGTCAATTAATTCTTCTTATTTTGACAAAAGTTTGACAGATAATGGGTATTAAAAAAAGAAGAATTCTTAATAAAGTTTTGGTTGTATTATAAATAGTGTTGGTGAAAAAATCATCACACTATTTTTTGATATA
>CAJMQX010000093.1 GCA_905215635.1 uncultured bacterium
TATAAACGTAAATAGAATTATGTAGATACAAAGAGAAATAAAAGGGTGGTGTTTATTTTGAATAATAATCAAGTAAATAATCAAAATAATAATATGCTATTAAATGGTCAAAACAGCAATCTACAACAAAACAATCCCAATCAAATGGGGATGATGGCTAATCAGTCGGTTCAAGGAATAAATGTTGGCACTATGAGTAATAATCAAAATAATAATTATCAAGCATCATCAGGAAATAACGTTCAAACAGATTTTACTAATGACAAGAAAGATTTAAAGAAAAAAGTTAACTTTAAAAGATTTAAGTATAAGGTAAAAGATGCCGAAGGAAAAATAATAGATAGTTATTTTGATGCTGAAAACAAAATAGATGTTGAATCATTTCTATTAAATAAAGGATATGAAATAATTAAAGTTGAAGAAGATAAATTATCTACTAGTCTAGGTCTTGCTAATGCTAGCATTTCTAGAAAAATGTCATTAAAAGATTTAAATTTCTTCCTAACTCAGCTATCAACCTATGTTAAATCAGGTATTCCACTACTTGACTCAATGGAAATTTTAAGTAGGCAAAGTAAAAAGAAAGATATTCAAATGCTTTATAAAAAAATAGTATTTGATTTAAATAGGGGATTGTCTTTTAGTCAATGCCTAGAAAAACAAGGAAAAGTATTTCCTAAAATGCTAATTAACATGTTAAAAACATCTGAAATGACCGGCGATTTAACTGGAGTTTTAGATGATATGGCAGCATACTATAAAAGACAGGATAGTAATCGTAAACAAATTATTAATGCTATGACATATCCATCAGTTTTAATGGTTTTCGCAGTGGCTGTTTTAACATTCGTTATTACATATGTTGTACCATCTTTTACTGCTATGTATGAAACAACTGGATCAAGCTTACCAGGTATAACTCTTGCTATCATGAATATAAGTGATTTCGTAACAAGCAAATGGTACTATATACTAGCCATAATCATAGTAGTAGTATCTATATTTACCTTATTATATAAATCATCTAAACAATTTAAATATGCCATGCAGGCTTTCGTTATGCATATTCCAGTAATTAAAGATATCGTAAAATACAATCAATTAGTTACTTTTACTAGTACTTTTGCCACCTTAATAAAACATGATGTATTTATTACTGATAGTATGGATATTCTAAGTAAGATAACTGAAAATGAAGTTTATAAAAAAATTATTAATAGTGCTATTTCTAATTTGAGTGTTGGAAATGGTTTATCCGTAGCTTTCAAAGGACATTGGGCCTTTCCAGAAACAGCATATGAAATGTTAGTAACTGGTGAAAAAACTGGCAAACTAGGTGAGATGATGGAACATGTTGCATCATATTATCAAGAAGAGCAAACAAACATTATATCAAGATTAAAAAGCCTAATTGAGCCTATCATGATAGTATTACTAGCAGTTATCGTTGGTGTAATATTACTAGCTGTAGTAGTGCCAATGTTTGATATCTATAGTACTATAATATAATATTACAAACAAAATAAGGAGTTAAGCATGGAAAGAATATATATAATAATATTTTTCGTATTTGGAAGTATAATGGGATCTTTTTTCCATGTAATATCTACCAGATTATCTAAAGGCAAATCAATCGTTAGACCTGCTTCCCATTGTGAAAAATGTAATCATCAATTAAAATGGTATGAATTAATACCAATATTATCTTATATAATTCAAGGTGGAAAGTGTCGAAAATGTAAAAGTAAGTTGCCAATTAGTTACTTGCTAATGGAAATATGTACTGGAATATTATACGCAGTTTGCTTTCATAAATTTGGCTTTTCTCTAGAATTAATAACCGCCCTAATATTTACTTCAAGCTTAATTATTGTCATCATAAGTGATATAGAATACATGATCATTCTAGATGAAATCCTAATTGTTGCATCATTTAGTATTATCATAATTAACATATTTAATTATGGATTATATGAAGCAGCTCTAAAAATACTAGCAGGGCTTGGCGCTTTTGCCACTATGTACCTAATAAAAAAACTAGGAGACCTTATGTTTAAGCAAGAATCATTAGGCGGCGGTGATATTAAATTAATGTTCTTAATAGGATTAGTTATTGGCTATTCTATGTCAGTTTGCAATATCTTTTTTGCAACCTTCATAGCCTTTCCTATAGCACTGTATTTATTAATATCTAAAAAGGACAATATTATTCCTTTTGGGCCATTTCTAAGTATGTCAGCCATATTATTATACATTTGGGGAATAACATTTACTGACATTATCACTTTCATTATTACTTAAAAGCTTTAATCAACGAAAAGAGGTAAAGATATGAAAAAGAAAACAATCTTAGTAGTATTATTAACAATATTAACAATAGGCATTGTTTCATTATATACAACATTCGCCTACGATGAAAACAATAATAAGTTAGAAGATTCAGATGCTAATTACAATTTAATTTATTCAATTAAAGAAAAATCAAATAGGGAAGTTGTTGTTGGTAGTAATGAAGAAAAATATATTGATATCACTTTATCAAATCCATATAATTCTTCTGTTAAATATGGAATGTACTATTATTTAGTAAGCCCATCATCACTACCTGATGGCATTAGTATCACTTTGTCAGAAGATTCAACAGATTCTCTAGAAGATATCATTAAACCTAATCAAACCAGAGTAGTAACTCTAAAAATAACTAACAATTCGTCATATCAAGTAGAAATGTTATTAGGAGCACTCGTTGGATTTGAAAAAGGTAAAATAGAAGATTTAGCCAAAAATGGTGAAACACTAATAAAATAAAGAAAAGAGGAAAAAATGAAAAAAATAGCTATTAATGGCTTTGGAAGAATAGGCCGCTTAGTTTTTAGAATTATTGAAGAAGATCCTGAATTAGAGGTAGTTGCAATTAATGATTTGTCAACTCCAGAAGAATTAGCATATCTCCTAAAATATGACACTAATCACGGAAAATATGAAAAAAAGGTAACTCACGATGAAGAAAATATATATGTATCTGATAGAAAGATAAAAATATATAAAGAAATGGATCCAAGCAACTTGCCTTGGGGTGAATTAGGAATAGACATAGTTTTAGAGTGTACTGGAAAATTTACAAGTCTCGAAAAAGCTATGTTACACATAAATGCCGGTGCTAAAAAAGTTTTAATATCTGCTCCAGGTAAAGGCGAAATGAAAACTATAGTATATAATGTAAATCATGAAATATTATCTGAAAATGACGTCGTAGTATCTGCTGCATCATGCACAACAAATTGCTTAGCTCCAGTGCTAAAAGTTTTAGATGATAATTATCAAATAATCAAAGGAAATATGACAACAATTCATGCTTATACCAATGATCAAGTAACATTAGACGTTGCCCACAAAAAAGGTATATACGAAAGAAGAGGAAGAGCTTGCGCTATGAATATGGTACCAACATCAACCGGTGCTGCTAAAGCCATTGGCAAAGTTCTACCACGACTTGATGGTAAAATATTAGGCTCAGCTATAAGAGTTCCTGTATCAGATGGCTCATTAGTAGATTTGGTTGTAGAATTATCTAAAAAAGTAACCATTGAAGAACTAAATAATAAGTTTAAAGAAAACATGAGTGAAACCTTAAACTATACTGAAGATCCAATTGTATCTTCTGATATCATTTCTTCAGCATATGGAGCTACCGTTGATGGTAATCTTACAAATATTATTGAAGTTGAAAATAAGCAACTAGTTCATATAGTAGCATGGTATGATAATGAAATGGGATACTCACATCAAATGGTAAGAACACTAAAAATGCTATAAAGACAAAAAGCTCCTCGCAAAAAAGTGAAGAGCTTTTAAAATTAGAAGAATTATTTAAATAACTGAAAATAAAAAAATTTAAAAGATAAACAATAAAATTAAAAAATATTTACAAAAAACGATTTTGTACATTTGTAAATGATGTGATACAAATTTTTTGTAAAAATGACTCAATTAATA
>CAJMQX010000094.1 GCA_905215635.1 uncultured bacterium
GACGGCACTCCTCTTCCAGATTCTCGGCATTACCGTTCAGGATATGAATATTCTTAATTTTTATTGGTCTTCGATTATCCTCATACTTTATATCTTTTCTAAAAGTAGTTACATCAAATAAACAATTCTTATAGATCACTCTAACTGATCCATAACTATTATCACTTACACTATCCGTATCAAATATATTTATTATTTCTTTAGGTTTAGCATTTGTACAAATATCTATATCATTAGTCTTTATTCCAAGAATCATATCTCTCGGATATCCTCCAACTATATATGCTACATATCCGTAATTATTAAATATATTTAACACTTCAAGCGCCTTATTATACATACAACCACCCATAATAAGTATATCATAAAAAATACTTTTTATATACACTAAGACTATATTTTACACGTATTATTTCTAACATTATGTTAATAATAAAAAAGAAAGGAATGATTATATGCGACCTCAAAGAAATTATTATCTCAATGACTATTTTGATCTATTTAATATTCCATATAACCGAGAAAAAGAATATATGAAAACAGATATCTATGAAAAATCAAATAAATATATCTTAGAAATAGATCTTCCAGGAATTTCAAAAGAAAACATTAAAATTAATTATGAAAATGGTTATCTAACTATCAGTGCTTCAAAAAACTCTCTATCAAGTAATCCTGATACATATATTAGAAGAGAAAGATTATATGGAGAAATCAAAAGAAGTTTCTATATTGGAATGAAAAAAGAATCTGATATCAAAGCCATCTATAAAGATGGTATCTTAACAATCTCTTTTCCTAAAGAAGATATCCCAAAAAGCCCCCTAAAAAATATCTTAATATCATAAAAGACTTCAAAATGAAGTCTTTTATTCATATACTGCTTCAAAATAAGTACCATACCATATCTGTACCTTATCACCTATATTATATCTTTTCCCATCACCAGTATTATACCAATATAAGAAATTTTTTCTCTTAGAAGGACTAGGTAAAGTATAATAATTTCCTTCTTTTATCAAATAATTCTTCTTATTTATCTCTGATACAATATCATCACTATTACTAACCATCCACACTCTATTACCAAAAATATCCGTATCAGGTTCTAATAACATATTTTTATTAAGCTGATTAACACTCAAATAAAATCTAAATAATTCTCTACTAATTCCATAATTAATTAAATGTTTTCCTTCTTCCGCTCTAAGTCCTTTAAACATATAATATGGTAATATATCTAATTCTTGATACGTATATAAATTATTCTTATCACTAATTACCATATCTCTAATACTACCCCAAGTAATATTTTTATCAAATCCAAATAAATTACTAAGAATAACTGTTCCATCTGTTGTTAAAAAATCATTTGCAATAATATTATAGTATCTAGTAGATACTACATGATAATAATTAACTACATCATTAACTAACTCAATACTTTCTACCTTTGTTGTATAAATATTTCCAAATTCATCTATTTTAGCTACCCTAGTACCAACTTTAAAATTATCCATATCATCTACTGAAACAAACATATTCATATCCATATTAAATATTCCATGATAACCTATTGTTTTAAGAACTGTTCCATCACTAAATTTTGTTAACTGATAATGATTTGTCGTTTGTTCTTTTTCTATCCATATTGGATATTCATAAGTAATACTACCAGTCTCATAATTCCAAACTGCCAAAAGATCACTATACGTAATATCTTCAACATTCTTAACTAAACCATTAGCAAGTCTCACTTTTGTTCCTTCTATTAAGCAAGTACCAGCTGTACCAGATATCGAAATATCTCCACTAACATTAGGAATTGATACTGCCCCTGAACTACTATCATATGTATAATCAGCCGTTGTAAGTGTTATTCCACCCATTATAACCGTTATTGAAGAAGGAAGAGTACGAAAAGTACTTGCTGTCAAAGTAGTCGTATAAGTCGTTCCTATATCTGCTGTAGTAGCACCACTTGAAGTCAAACCATCAAGACCACTCGTATCGACTGAAAAAGTCCATTTCATTGCCACTGTTTCTGATTGCCTACAATAAACATTACTAGTTGTTGCACTATCAATATCTTCACTACCACTATTTCCTGCTTCATCAGTTCCATACACTTTAACATAATAACTACCCTCGGACAAATCCGTTATTGAATATTCAGTTAATGCCGAATTCGTATTATATGTACTTAATAAAGAATCAGTTGTTGCATCATACAACAAAATTGTATAATTAACGATACTAGTTCCCCCACTATCTAATCTCGTAAAACTAACATCAGCTTGTCCTACCGTATTATTCATAACTAAACTTACTTCACCAATTTGTGGTTTTTCCGTATCAACTTCTTCTGTTATTGATACCTTAAGATCTATCTTATCAGTATTTATATTACCTATTCCACTACATCTTAAAATTAACATCGTCGATGAACTTTCTGTATCAAAAATACTCCCATCATTTATTTTTAAATAAACATCATATTCTTGCTCACTATTTGCACTAATTGATAAAGTACCAATATCAGTTCCATCACTAGAAACTACTACAAAATTCCCATTACTAGAACCCAAAGTAAAACTAACATCTTTTGAATATGAATTTATAACCTTAAGCAATACCTTTCCTAAATTATCAGTTCCCGTCAAATCATCATCTACCACAGTAGTAGATACCAAAACAGATCCTTTTTCTTGTTGAGATGTATTAATATCTGTCGTTCCTGAAGCATCATATGACTGATCTTTATCAGATACTTCCAAGTTTAAAGTAAGTGTAATGGTTCTAGTTTCACCTGAACTTATAATATCACCATTAGATATTCCATCAACAGTTAAAGTAAGTATTCCTACACCACCAGAAGAAGAATTAACTATAGGCGTAAATTGAAAATCATTATACGTATAATCATAACTACTATTATTGACAATATCTGCTGTATAAACCGCATAATATGCATCATTAGTTCCACTAAAAGTAATATTAAATTCAATTGAATTACTAGTAATAACTGGCGTTTCACTTGAACTAACATTAGAACTATCAGTTAAACTAACATTTAATACTTCTAATTTTCCATCAGGTTTTAAAGTAACTCCACCACTAAATTCAAACATTTCACCATACAAAGCAAAACCAACTGTCATAAAACATAACATCATTATTATTACTAAAGCCAAAATAATATTTTGATATTTTTTTAACTTATCAATTGTTTTCTTTCTCATAATAATTCTCCATATCAAAAAAGATAATTACTTATCTTTTTTTACTTTTTCATGATTTAAATTATCTTTATTCTTATTTTTTTTCTTAATTCTACCATTACCCACATACTTCTCATACTCATGATTAATAAGTGTATAAACCCAAGCCATATTATCACTAATAAGAACGAACACACTCTTATAATCAACTATTTCTTCACAATAATTAATTGGCATTCTTACTTCACTATGTGCATCAATTAACTCATTAAATGAATTTACTTCAATCACATTTAATCCATCTATTTTAGGAACACTAGCTACATTAACAATAATACTATCATAAGTAGATAATATCTTCTTTAATGTTTTAGAATATTGACTCTTACTAAGATAAAATGCTCTAATATCCCTAAATAATATCCATATTAAACAAATAGTAACAATAATAAACAAAATACCTAAACTTAAGAATACATAATGAGCCCTATTATTATCAACCAACATTTCACTAACATTATTTTCCATATCATTATTTGATAAATCAATTGATAAATCTATAACTTGTTGTGTTAATGGTATCTTAACTTCTACTAAAGATTCAACTGGTATTTCTTTATCAATATTATCAGTTTTACTTTCACTATTAACAATAAGTTCTACTCTAAATACACCATTAAAAGAAATTCCATAATCCTTTTTAAATTCATTAAGTAAACTATTATACTTTTGATAATCTATTTTTA
>CAJMQX010000095.1 GCA_905215635.1 uncultured bacterium
CAAAAGCCTATTAAAGGAGAGATAGATAATAAGAAGATAGAAGAGTTTATTAAAGGGATACCTTATCAGCTTACTGAGGATCAGATTAGTTCTATTAAAGAGATACTTAATGATATGGAAAGTAATAAACAGATGAATAGATTATTACAAGGAGATGTTGGTAGTGGTAAGACAATAGTAGCTTTTATAGGAACATATGCTAATTATTTATCAGGATATTTAACAGCTTTGATGGTACCTACAGAAATATTAGCAAAACAACATTATGAAGATGCTAAAAAGATATTTAAAGATACAGATATGAAAATAGAACTTCTTACTTCTTCTGTTAAGAAAAAAGATAAAGATAAAATATTAGAAGAGTTAAGAGATGGTAGGGTAGATTTAATTATAGGAACACAAAGTTTAATTCAAGAAGATGTTAAATTTAATAACTTAGGATTAGTAATAACTGATGAACAACACCGTTTTGGAGTTAATCAGAGAAATAACTTGAAAAATAAAGGAGTTAGTCCTGATGTATTATCAATGAGTGCTACACCAATACCTAGAACATATGCTCTTACAATATACTGTGATATGGATGTTTCTAGTATTAAGACAAAACCTAAAGGTAGATTAGATGTTATTACTTATTTTAAAAGAGAAAAAGATATTACTTCAGTACTTGAAATGATGTTAAAAGAATTAAATAAGAAACATCAAATATATGTAATAGCTCCGATGATTGATAATGATAATGAAGAAGTTGAGAATGTAGTAGAATTAGAAGAAAAGATGAATAAGGCGTTTGGTAAGGTTAGTAAGATAGCTTCAATACATGGTAAAATGGATAGTCATGAGAAAGAGAAGATAATGACTTCTTATGAAAAGGGAGATATTGATATCTTGATATCTACAACAGTTATTGAAGTAGGAGTTAATGTTCCTAATGCTAGTATGATTGTTATATTTGATGCTGATTTATTTGGATTATCTACAATTCATCAGTTAAGAGGTAGAGTAGGAAGAAGTGATATTCAAAGTTATTGTATTCTAATTGCTAAAGAATATCAAGAAAGATTAAAATTCTTAGAAAAATGTAGTGATGGTTTTGAAATTAGTGAATATGACTTTAAGAACCGTGGCGGTGGTATGCTTAATGGAGTTAAACAAAGTGGAGATAAAGATTTAAATTTGAAATTAGCTAATTTTAGAAAAGATGCCTTGATGCTTATGAAAGCTAGGGATGATGTTATGGAATTATTACCAGAAATACTTAATAATAAAGATGAATATCAAGAGTTATATCAAGAAATTACTAAAGATAATGATTATAATGAGGTAAGGTATGGAGAATAGAAATAAACAGCAAGTAATGGGAATATATGAATTACTATGGCAAGATAGGGATGAGGGAATACCTGATGAGTTTCCACAAGAATTTAAAGAAAGAGTAAGAGTAGTCGTATCAAAATTATCACCACTAGAAAGAGAATATATACATCTTGGATATGGAGATGATTTTGATAATCCTGTTAGAAGCAAAAAATGGGATGAAGTAATTAGTAGAAATTTTTATAGTTATGTAGTTCCTAAGATGCAAAGAATGTTAGCTAATCCGGAATATGCAAAGTGGAATAGAGATAATTTAGAAGATAAATTAGCTAATAAAAAAGAAAGTATGCAAGTTAATCTTTTATTTAGTATAGATAAAGATAATTTTGATAGAATAGCATATTTATTTACTGAAGAAGAACAGATGATTATTAAATTTATAACAGATATGTCAGGAGAATATTTTAATCTTAGAAGTATAGCTAAAAAAATGAATAAACCATTATCGGTGATTGTTAGAAGTGTTCGTTCTATTATTATTAAATATCAAGAATATATAGATATTAATAAAGAGAAGGATATAGTTAGATAAAGAAAAACCACTAGGTTATATAACTTAGTGGTTATTTAATTATAGCTTTTACAGATAAGATAGTAACTATTGTTAATAAGATAACAGATAGGATACTTAGTATCCAGATAGATAACTTATTTAATTTAAAGAAACCATTTTTATTCATACTATTTAAAAGATTTATTTTAAACATATCTAATTCTTTGTGAGATTTAGATACCATTACACCTTTATAAGTAGTTAATTCTTTTTGATGACCTTCAGTTAATATTTCTTCAGGAGTTAAAGTTTCTAACATAACAATCTTTTGATTTAAATAGACTGAATAATGAAGAGTAATATTACCATGAACCATAGTGAAAGTCTTATCAGTAGGTAATGTTAATTCATACTTATCAATCATATCTTTTTCATTAGAAGATACTAATACACCTTGAAAAATTCCTTCACGAAGACTTGGATAGTAATCAAATAGTAATTTTTTGTATGCTAACATATTATATTTTTTGACAGCTCTTTCTTTCTTTCTAAATTCGTTTTCATTAACATATTCAATTATATAATTACTTTTCATATTCTCACCTAATTATAATTATACCATAGATTTACAAAAATTGCATGGAATTTATTTAAAAAAACATGAAATGTTAAAAAATGTATTTTCATAAAGTGAAAAGTTAAATTTTACTTTACCAAAAATATATTTAAAAAAATTTATAGATGATACTATTAATAGTTTATAGGGTAATTAGGATATGGATAAGGTTGGTATGGAACTGGAGCTACTGGATATGGATATGGATATGGTCTTGGATAAAAAGCAGGAGCAAGAAGACCACCAGTAATACCACCTAGAACGAATGGACCTAAGAAACCTCCTCCAATAAATCTATCACCAGTCCTTACGGGCATTCTATTTCTCATAGGATACATAATTTCACTTTCCTTTCATATTATTATATTAAAAAAGAGAAAATATGTTATCATCTAAAGAAAAAAGATTATATTTCACGCATATAATCTTTATTTTTGTATGGATCTTTCGGATCTATGTGATCTACAAATAATATTCCATTTAAGTGATCTAATTCATGTTGGAAAGCAATAGCTAATTCTTCACGAGCTCTAATCTTGATAGGATTACCATCAATATCATAACCAGTAAAAGTAACTCTAGCATATCTTGGAACAATACCTTCTACTTCACGATTAACACTTAAACAACCTTCTCCCTCAGAAGCATATATTAATTCTTCGGAATTAGAAATCATCTTAGGATTAATTAAGATGTAATTTTTAAATACGCCTTCTTCTTCTTCATGACATACAACAAAGAAACGTTCATTTACACCAAGCTGAGGAGCAGCTAGTCCCATACCAGGACGTAAATGATATTTTTCAGCAAATTCTTCAATTTGAGAATAATATAAATGTTCTAACATGTCATTAATTAATTTCTTTTTATCTGCTGATAAAGGAAAAGTTACTTCTTTATTTTTAGCACGTACTCTTTTATTAGATTCATCTAATATATCAGAAGTTTTAATCATAATATCCCTTCTTTCAGAAATATTTTATCACAAAATGAAAAAAAAGGGAAGAGTTCCCTTTAATTTTATTAAGCAGTTACAAATGTACGTGTACCGATGATTATTACTAATAAAATAAATAATACTAATACGATAGCAGCTCCAGAACCATATCCGTATCCAGTGCCATATCCAGAACCGTATCCATATCCACCGTACATTGGGTATGTATATCCTTGTTGATATGTAGAAGTGCCACAACCGCAACCGCTATTTGTTCCTGAGTATCCTCCATAATAATACATAATGATACCTCCTTTTCGTATCTATTATAGTTTACTCAATGTAAGAAAAATTGTTCCGTTATTTAGCCTAGTTTAGATAAATTAATTAGATATATAGATAGTAATATTTTTTATTAGAAAATGTAATTTTATAATGTTGATATTTTTAGATTTTTATTATATTTAGTTAGATTGATAGTTGATAAAACTATAAATTTTAAGTTGTTATATTGCGAATATAGTTTTGTGTATGATATAAT